>WLFS01000059.1 GCA_009703635.1 Actinomycetota bacterium | reverse complement strand
TTTGGAACAACCTCGAAGATTCTTATGGATTTGAACTCAATTACTAACGCGAACCTGATCAAAATCGGTCAAATCCTCAAACTTCCCTAAACTTGGGGTTATGTCTAAACAGGTAATCATCCTGGCTGCCGGGATGGGAACACGGCTTGCCCGCCCGCTTCCAAAGCCCCTCACTGAATTGCGTGATGGCCGCTCAATCATGAAGCAGCAGATGGATAACCTGGCCCGCGCATTTGGGGATAACTTCCGGGCGATGATTGTGGTGGGTTTCAAGCTCGAGGCCATCATCGAAAGATTTCCTGAGGCAACCTTTGTCTATAACGAGCTCTACGACCAGACCAACACCTCAAAATCTCTATTGAAGGCCCTTCGGGCCTCCAATGATGGCGGAGCCTTGTGGCTCAACGGTGATGTGGTGTTCGACCCTGAGGTACTAAACCGCGTGCTACCTCTTATTGAGTCGGATCAGTCGTTCGTTGTTGTCAACACTGCCAAGGTCAGCGACGAAGAGGTCAAATACACCCTCTCGGCCGATGGCTTCATCGCCGAGCTTTCCAAGCAGGTCGTTAACGGTCTTGGAGAAGCCGTTGGCATCAACTTTGTCTCCTCCAAAGACAAGCAAGCCTTGATTAAGCGTCTTGCTGGGGTTGATGACCAGGACTACTTCGAGCGAGGCATCGAGGTAGGCATTGAATCCGATGGCCTTAGATTCCAAGCTGTTGACATCAGCGATTTGTATGCCGTCGAGGTGGATTTTGCCGAAGACCTCGAGCGAGCCAACGAGCACTTCAAGAGCTAGGAAAAAGCCAGCTTGTTAGTTCGAATCAGCGGTGAAGTAAAAAACTTTCCTTGGGGTTCAAAACATCTAATCCAGGACCAGCTAGGCCTTGGGCCAACTAACCGAGAGGTAGCGGAAGTTTGGTTCGGGACCCACGCTGGTGGTCAGTCAAAACTTCTTTCCTCTGGCCAGAATCTTTCTGAGGCAATTGGATCAAAGCTTTCTTTTCTGGTGAAGTTCTTAGCCGCCGATTCACCCCTATCGATACAAGTCCACCCCAATTCACTTCAGGCAAAGGAGGGCTTTGCAAAAGAGAATGCCGCCGGAATTGATCTAACCGATCCAAAGCGAAACTACAAAGATGATTCTCATAAGCCCGAGATCCTGATTGCATTGAGCGCCTTCGAGGCTTTGTGCGGGTTTAGGCCAAGAGCTCAGATTCTAGAAATCTTCCTAGCCTTTTCAGAATCGGAAGCCCGCTTCGGCGAACTTGCAGCTCTGGCGGCAACAGATGCAAGCCTCGAGGCAATCTTTAGTGAGCTTCTGGAAGACAGCGCCTTAGCCGGTCGCTTTGCTAGCTCGGTGGCAGGCCTGGATATTGATTCGCTTTCGGAACAGGCCAGGCTCTTGGTTGTTGACCTGTTGGATAAGTACCCGGGGGAAACCGGAGCTTTAGTTTCGCTACTTCTAAATTTCATTCATTTAGCACCCGGTGAAGCAATCTATCTGCCGGCTGGCAACCTGCACGCTTATCTGTCCGGTCTGGGACTCGAGGTAATGGCTGCCAGCAACAATGTGATCCGTGGCGGCCTTACTTCAAAGCACATCGACAAGGCAGAGCTAAGAAACATCACGGATTTTTCCGAACTTGCCGAGCCAAAGGTTTACCTCAAGAAGCTGGCCGAGGGCTTGGTTGAGTACCCGGTTTCGGCCTCCGAGTTTCGGGTCTATCGGGCCCAAATCTCGGGGTCTAACCTGCTGGCCGACATAGATCTTCCAGCGGCAGCAGTGATTGTTTGCGTTAGTGGCGAAATAGCGGTTGGCACGAGCCAAGAAGAGCGCGAGGTTTTGAAAAAGGGCGAAGTTGTCTTTGTTAGTGAAGCCAAGAAATTTAGTCTTAGCGGCAGTGGCGAAGCTTTTGTTGTTCTGGGTTCCTAGAACTAAATTAGTTCAGCGCCTTCCAGGCACTATCCACGATCTCAGCCAGTGAGTTCTCTGATTTCCAGTTCATGATCTTGTTGATTCTTGAAACATCAGCGATAAGTCTTGGTGGATCTCCGGCTCTTCTAGGAACTAGCTCGTATTCGAAATCAATACCGGTGGTTTTTTTGATCTGGTCCATAACCTCAAGAACTGAGAAGCCTGTTCCGGTTCCAACATTGAACACCGAGTAAGGCCTTGACTCTTGGTTCAAGTAGTCAAGAGCTGCAACATGGGCTTTTGCTAGATCCATGACGTGAACGTAGTCGCGAAGGCAACTTCCATCAGGGGTTTGGTAATCGCTGCCAAAGACTTTTGGCTTGGTGTTTGCCTTTAGAGCTGCAAAGACAATTGGAATCAGGTTCAACTTCTGAGTGTCAGCAAGATCTGGCCAGCCAGCGCCTGCGACGTTGAAGTATCGAAGGCTTACTTGAGAAAGCCCCCAAGCCGTTTGTGCATTTTCTGCCATCCACTCGCCAATTAGTTTGGTCTGACCGTAGGGATTGATCGGCTGTGGTGTTTGTTCTTCAGAAACTAAGTCCACATCCGGCACCCCGTAGCTTGCAGCACTGGAAGAAAAGACGAATTTTTTGACCCCGGTGTGTTTCATGGCGGTGAGCAAATTGGCTTGTCCGCCGAGGTTTTTAAAGAAATACTCTTCGGGTTTTTCAACTGATTCCCCGACCTGTTTTAGGGCTGCTAAGTGCACCACGGAGGTGACTTTATGCTCGGTGATCAGCTGCTCCAAGGCGGCTACGGCATCAGGTGCTGAGAGCTCCAAATTCAGGCTAGGAAGGCCCAAAACCCTTGAATCTAAGCCTGTTGAGAGGTTATCGACCACTACGACCGGGGAGCCGTTTTGGCTCAAAATACGGGCCACATGGGACCCGATATAGCCAGCTCCGCCGGTTACCAAAGTGCTCATACCCCAAGGATACTGGCGTATTCAGTGGGAAAGGGACCCCACAGTTTGTGGATTTGAACTTGACAACAAGTGAATAACAGCGGTGTAATTACACGAATGAAAGTTTTGCCTTGAAATCCTTCGGGGGAAGTGGCAACTTAGTGAACGGAATTGCAACACATGGACAGTCGCGGACAAGTTCCAGATAACTGGTTTATCGATCCAATTCTTTTGGGCGTCGCTGGTGCGTACTCAGACTTTGAAGAAGATCCACTCTCCTGGCAGGCAGATGCACTTTGTGCACAGACTGACCCAGAAGCTTTCTTTCCGGAAAAAGGTGGCTCGACAAGAGACGCCAAGAGAATTTGCACCGGTTGCAACGTGAAGGCGCAGTGCCTCGAGTATGCACTTGCTAACGATGAAAGATTTGGAATCTGGGGCGGCCTTTCAGAAAGAGAAAGACGCAAGCTTAAAAAACGTGCTTAGTGCGTCCACCTTTTAGGAAAGCACAACAATGAAAGTTAACGTTTCTGCAGTAGTGCTATCGCACGATCAGCCAACATCTCTAACACGAGTACTAGACCAACTTTCAAAACAAACTTCTCCTCCCTCAAGAATTCTTGTTGTTGATACTTCAAAAAATGAACCAGCCCCAACCGCCGGATTTGAAACTCTCAAGCTAAATCACAAAACTTCATTTGCTTTGAGCATTGAGGCTGCAGTCAAGCACTTAGCAACCGATGGTTATCTTTGGATCTTGCACGATGACAGTGCACCTGATGAAGATGCCCTTGAGAAACTTCTAAGGGAAGTAGAGCTCAGTCCTTCTTTGGCAGTTGTTGGACCCAAGCAGGTCGACTGGGATGATCCAAAGCTAATCAAGCAAATGGGTCTAACTCTTACCCGTGGCGGCAGATTGTTTAGCCGAGTGCGGGGCGAATTCGACCAGGGCCAGCACGACCACCTAGAAGATGTCATGGCCGTTGGTACCGCCGGTGCACTGGTCAATTTAGAGAAGTACAAACAGCTCGGCGGGTTTGACCCGAAGGCTCCACCGCTGGCGGCAGATGTTGACTTTTCCATTCGTGCTCGCCTAAGCGGCGGGCGGGTGGCTATCGCCCCAGATTCCAAGATTGCCCACCAGATGCTTTCTATGAACGGCAAGCGCTCTATGGGATGGCTGGGTGGAACCCCAGCCAAAGCCATTCGGCACGCGGAGTTTTATCTGGCTCTTAGCTACGCGAGCTTTATCGGCTTTATCTTGGGCTGGTTACTTCTTATACCCTTCGCAATTGCCAATTCGCTGGTGCTGCTGGTTCGAAAGCGTGCGGGCTCAATCCCGGCTGAGCTAGC
>WLFS01000058.1 GCA_009703635.1 Actinomycetota bacterium | reverse complement strand
TGCTGTGACCGAGTCAGATGTGAACCTTGCAACCGTGGACAACGCGATCATCATTGGATTCAACGTCAAGCCGGATAACAAGGCTAAGGAGCGTGCTGACCGCGAGGGAGTGGACATTCGCTTCTACTCGGTTATCTACGCCGCTTTGGAAGATATCGAGAAGGCCCTCAAGGGAATGCTCAAGCCAGAATACGAAGAGTTCCAGCTTGGAACCGCCGAGGTTCGCGAACTGTTCAAGTCCTCCAAGGTTGGAACTATCGCCGGTTCGATTGTTCGATCCGGTTCCATCAAGCGAAACTCACTTGCGCGTGTGCTTCGCGCAGGCGTCGTAGTCGCGGACAACCTAAAGGTTGACTCCCTGAAGAGATTCAAGGATGACGCCAGCGAAGTCAAGACTGACTTCGAGTGTGGTATCGGACTTGCTGGATTCAACGAGCTAGAGCTTGAAGATATCATCCAGACCTTCGAGATGCGCGAGAAGCCAAGGGTCTAATCATGGTTGATGTTGCCAGAGCTCGAAAGTTAGCCGAACGAATCAAGGTGTTGGTGGCTGAGGCGCTTGAAAAAGCGGTCAAGGATCCAGACCTGGGTTTTGTAACGCTTACCGAGGTAAAAGTGACTCCGGATCTTTCGCACGCGCAGATCTTCTACACCGTCTTTGGTTCAGATGAAGACCGTGTTCGTTCCAATGAAATCATCAAGCGCAACACTGGCCGAATCAGGGGAGAAGTTGGACACAACCTATCTATTCGCTTGACTCCGACCCTGGAATTCATTGCCGATGAGCTTCCAGAAAACGCAGCTCAACTAAACGATCTTCTGGCAACCGCTCGAGCCAGGGATGAGCAGGTAGCCAAGCTAGCTGCGGTTGCCAAGCCAGCAGGCGATGCCAATCCGTACAAGGAACCAAAGCAAATCGAAGACCAGGAATAGTCTTGGTTGCCTCAGGTCTTGTTCTAATCGACAAACCAACCGACTGGACCAGTCATGATGTTGTGGCGAAGGTTCGAAAAGCCGTCGGTACAAAAAAAGTAGGTCACGCCGGAACCTTAGATCCGCTTGCAACTGGACTTTTAGTTCTGGGGATTGAATCAGGTACCAAGCTTCTTACCTTTTTGGTTGGCGCTGACAAAACTTACCTTGCAACGATTCGGCTTGGCGTTTCCACCGTCTCCGATGATTCGCAGTCCGAGGTTTTGGAAACTGCCAACCAGCAAGCTTTGGCCGCAGTGGACGAAGCACAAATTCAGCAGGAGATTGACAAACTCACTGGAGTGATTCAGCAGCGGCCATCTTCTGTAAGTGCCATCAAAGTAGATGGCAAAAGAGCCTACGATCTTGTCCGCTCCGGGGAAGAAGTAGAGCTTAAATCGCGTGAAGTCACAGTCAGCGCTTTTGAACTTGTTTCCAGCTCTAGATCACCCGAGGGATTTATTGACCTGGAAGTTAGGGTCGATTGTTCTTCTGGAACCTACATTCGTGCTCTTGCTCGAGATCTAGGTCAGGCCTTAGGAGTTGGTGGGCACATCACCGCACTTAGGAGAACTCGGGTTGGCTCTTTTGATGTTGCAAAGGCAAATCAGATAACTGACCTTGAGAATCTTTCGCTTACCCCACTTGCTCAAGCTGCCAGCGATTTGTTTCCAACCGTAAATCTCAGCGATGAGCAGGTAACTGATTTGATTCATGGCAAGAGACTTTCTGATGTTGGAGAACAATCTGGCTTGATTGCTGGGCTTTCGGGCTCGGGCGAACTCGTGGCAGTTCTGGAGCCGGTTGGTTCAGGCTTAAAATCAGTTGTGGTCTTTCAAGGAGAACAAAGATGATTGAAGTGCTCTATTTATCTCAGCTCTGGTTTGCAGTAGCTGCCGGATTGTTCTGCCTGGGCCTTGGCCTAATTGGAAAACTCCCCAGTCTTTGGAGCGTTGGTGCTCTTGGCGCAGTTCTTTTGGGACTAGTTAGCCAGTTTGTTTACACAACGATTGTTGTTGTCGGGGGAGCAGAAGCCGCCGTTGACACTGTCGAATTCTACGCATATTTGCTAGTTGCGATTATGGTTCCAGTTGGTGCCGGTTTTTGGGCACTGGTTGAAAGAAATCGTTGGTCGACAGTGATTCTCGGGGTTGCCGCCCTAACAGTGGCAGTCATGCTGGTTCGCATGAACCAGATTTGGACTGGAAGCTACTAGCAAACAAAAAAAGAAAGTACGGCTAACAACAAAATGTCTAAGGCACCAGCTTCAAGCCCCAAGCGCACACTTGGCGTTGGCCGACTTCTAATTGTCTTTTATGCCGTGTTTGCTGTGTCATCTACAGCTCGCGCCAGCTTCCAAATAGTGACCAAATTTGAACAAGCTCCACTTGCCTACTCGCTTTCACTAGTGAGTGCGTTGGTGTACATTTTGGCGACAATTTCGTTGGCTAAAGCCGGAACGAGTTGGCGGCGTGTAGCGCTCTGGTCTGTCATCTTTGAACTTGTTGGTGTGCTCTCGGTCGGTGCTCTATCTTTTGTCGCACCAGAGCTGTTTGCTCATCCGAGCGTTTGGTCGGGCTTTGGTTCCGGCTACGGATACATCCCACTGATATTGCCAATACTTGGGTTGGTTTGGATCAGAAAAACTCAGAGGGAGATTTAGTTTGCAGATACTAACTTCGCTTTCTGAGATACCAAAAGGAATTGGCCCATCCGCCATCACCATTGGCAAGTTTGATTGCATTCATTTAGGCCACCAAGCTCTATTCGCCGAAGTGGTTGATGCTGCTGCAAATCAGAATCTAACACCAACGGTTGTCACTTTTGATCGCCATCCAGATCACCTGTTGAGACCCGAACGTGCGAAGCTGCCGATTCTGGGGCCTGGTCAAAAAGCAGATCTGATTGCTGGGTTTGGTATCTCGACCATGTTGCAGCTTGAGTTCAACCAAGAACTGGCATATCTAACCCCTGAGCAATTCGTGAAACAGATTCTTGTTGATGGGCTAAACGCCAAGTTGGTTCTGGTTGGTGAAGGATTTAGATTTGGAAATCAAGGTTCTGGAAACTTTGGGTCGCTCAAGGCTCTGGGCGACCAGCACGGTTTTGAAGTAATTGAACTCAAGCGAGTGCATGTCGATGGGGAAGTGGTTTCAACAACCTTGGTTCGGGAGCTGCTTGATTTGGGAAACGTCAAGCTAGTAAACAAAATGCTAGGACGCGTCCATGAAGTTAGCGGAATGGTTGAGCACGGTCTCAAAATTGGTAGAAAGATAGGTTTTCCAACCGCTAACATCGCGCGGGATGCCGAAGGGTACCTTCCACTTGATGGCGTATATGCAGGTTGGTTGATTTCCGAGGGAGTTAGGTACCCAGCTGCGCACTCGGTGGGCATCAACGAGACTTTCCAGGCTGTTCCAAGACTCGTGGAATCTCACGTCTTGGATGAGACCGAGCTTGATCTATACGACAAGGTTGTTTCGCTGGAGTTCGTTGATTTTGTGCGACCCGCCGCAAAGTTTGACGGAGTTGAGGCACTTGTTACCCAAATCAATCTAGATTTAGACGTAGTTAGAAATCAGTTAGGACTGTAAATGAAAATCACCTTTGTTGATGCCGTGAAGTCGGCCTTTGTGAACTTTAGAAAGTTCAAAGGCACTGCATCCAGGCCCGAGTACTGGTTCTATATTCTGGCAACCGCGTTGATTGGCATCGTGTTATCTACGGTAGAGTCCATTATCTGGCCACCGATTGAAACCGATGACTTGATCGAGGCAATCAACCAACCGACCCCGCTTACGAGCATCGCGGGTCTTGTGCTTTTGATTCCAACCTTGGCTGTCACTTCAAGAAGGATCCAAGACTCTGGTTGGTCAGGGAAGTGGCTGTTTTTGTACCTACTTCCGGTTGTTCCCCTGTTGATGGGAATCATTGGCGTTGTTGGCTACCTGCAGTCCACTTCCGCTCCTGAAATTGAGGTGCTTGCAACCTCGGTTGCCTACTTCGTGCCTACCTTGTTGATAGCTTTTGGCGTTCAGGTTTTTTTGTTGATTTTGTGCCTACTTCCTTCTAAATCTCGCGAACAGGGCAATAAGTACGCACCTGAGGCCTAATTCGGGGCTGGCGCTAGAGACCGAAGCTGAGGTAAGCTTTCAAAGTTGCCGTGTATCGGCCGCGGATCCACAGAGCAAAAGACAAAAGGTTTTTTGCGCCGCGCAGCGAATCGAAGGAAATAAAAGTGTCACTAGAAGCAAAAGTAAAAAACGACATCATCGCTCAG
>WLFS01000057.1 GCA_009703635.1 Actinomycetota bacterium | reverse complement strand
GTTCTCGTCACGACGTCCGCGTCTTAGGCCAACTCCACCAACAAATTTGTCCATTAGACCGCGAAGCTCCCACGCCCAGGTTGCAGTTGAATAGCCGTGTTTGCCGCCGATGCCTTCAATTCTTTTCCATACAGTTTCAATGGCGTCATCTGAATGCACTGTTCGAACATCGGTGTATAGAGTTCCACCAGCCCAGTCCGGGTCGGTTGGCAGTGGATCAGAGGGAGTTCCAGGAACCGAGGCATTAGTCCAGCGGGTTTCAACGTTGGCTTCCTTGATTCGAGTAAGTGCAAGCTCAACGGCTGTCTTGAATGGAGTAAGTCCGTTTTTGGAATCCGGAATCAGTTTTCTAATCGAATCGTTGCGGGCAACGACCTCGTTTTTCAAACTCTCAACCAATCTTCGAGCAAGGGTAATCGGCACTGGTGTGACTAGCCCTACCCAACCGCTGGATAGCTTTGGAGTTAGCACTGGAACCGGAATAATGATTCTTTTTCTAAGTCCTGCAGCTTCGGCGTATTTCATCATCATGTCCCGGTAGCTAAAGACTTCTGGTCCACCAATGTCGTAATCACCGGATATGGATTTATCCAGAGCTGCTGCTCCAACTAGGTACCTCAGCACATCCCGCACCGCAATTGGTTGAATCTTTGTTTCAACCCAGCGTGGGGTTGTCATGATTGGAAGGCGCTCGGTTAGGTAGCGAAGCATTTCAAAAGATGCCGAACCGCTACCAATAACCACTCCAGCACGAAGCTCGATGGTCGGAATCCCAAAGCTTCGAAGAATTGTTCCGGTATCAGCTCTCGACTGAAGGTGAGGGGAGAGCGTCTCGTCTTTAGCGATAATTCCGCCTAAGTAAACAATTCTTTGAATGTTTGCCTTCTTGGCTGAGTCGCCAAACTTTTGAGCGATGTCTTTTTCCTCTTGCTCGAAGTCATCCTTGCTCATCAGTGCGTGCAATAAGTAGTAGGCAACGTCGATGCCCTCAAGGGCTTTATCTAGTGCCGCGCTGTCGTGGGCATCTCCGGAGACAACTTCAACCCGGTCAATCCAAGGGTGATCTTTTAGTCGTTCTGGATTGCGAGCCAGAATTCTCACTCGGTAGCCATGCGCCAGAAGCTCTCTGATTAGGCGACCACCGATGTAGCCGGTAGCACCGGTCACTAAACACTTAGCTGGTTTACCGTCACGCCCAGTGAGGGTTGGAAGGTCATGGCTGACGGTTTCGATCATGTCCCAAGCCTACATTTAGCGGTGGGCGAGAAAAAACTTGAGTTAGAGACGCTCTTCTAAACTCTGAGACTCAACTGCAACAAGTCTTGGCTTTTTGCCTGCGGTGGTTAGGTGAAGCACGATAAAGTCCCCAGGCTTTAGTGCCTTGGCCTCGAGAATTAGTTTTGCCAGTTTTGGCTCGGCATAGCTTGCCAAAACCTGTGTGATTGTTGACAGAGTTGGTCGATGAGTACACAGAATCGAAGACCTGGCATCAGCGAAGAGGTTTTTAGCAACCTTGGCAGTTCGAGCCGGTCCTTTAGCGTTTCCCATTTCCGAAAGCTCGCCCCGGTCAATAATCTTGTAGCGGTGCGCCTTGGCGTAAGGAGCTATGGTGTCTTTGCAGCGACGCCAAGGACTCGTAAACACTCTCTTGGGCCCATAGGCACTCAGCAGTCGAACTAGCTCCTTAGCTTGTTTTTTGCCTTCTGGAAGAAGGGGCCGCTTTCCATCTTCGCCAACGTAGTCAGATCGTGGTGTGGCATGAGCGTGGCGAATGATGATCAGCGGCTTAGTTTTTAGCATTCCGTTTTTTCGAAGATCAATAACTTCTTGCAACAATTCACGATCGTGCTTGTAGCTGAGCTTCGCAAATGCCTGGTCTGCTTTTACCCAAACCACTTCAGATACTTCCTCGTCCGGTTTGAACTTGGAATTAGCAAGTGCCTTATCGGAAACCTTGGTAGCCCAGTAGTGAACGACCTTAGTTTTTCCCTTGTCAATCGGGTAAGAAACAGTTGACAGGGGAACGCCAAGCTTTACTTTCAACCCGGTTTCTTCTTTGATCTCCCGAACAGCTGCCTCGGCCAGCGTCTCTCCCGAGTCAACTTTTCCCTTCGGGAAACTCCAGTCTTGGTAGCGACCCCTATGGATGATTGCCACCATAAGGTCTTTGCCGACTTCTCTCCAGCAGACCGCTCCGGCGGCAAAAATTTCCATAGCTGCTATTTGCCCCGTGGCTCTGTAATGGATTTCATGATGGTGTCTTGGAAATCTCGCAAGGTATTGCCATCTGAATCAAACTGGCTTCGCACCCAGTTGCCGCTGGACTCAAGTGCCCAGGAAGAAATCTGCTCGCTCATCGCAAGCTCAAACATTTCGGTAATGCTGTTGACGTGATTAGGTTCACTCAGACGAACCAAGACCTCAACTCTTCGATCAAGGTTTCTATGCATCATGTCTGCCGATCCGAGATAGACCTTAGGGTCTCCTCCACCAAGGAAGCTAAAGATACGGCTGTGCTCAAGGTAGCGGCCAAGAATTGATCGAACTCGAATGGTTTCAGAAAGTCCTGGCACACCAGGCTTTAGGGCACACATTCCTCGAACCAGGATGTCAATTGGCACGCCGGCGTTGGAAGCTTTGTAAAGCGAATCAATGATTTCTTCGTCGACCAGGGCGTTGACCTTGATGCTGATGCGAGCTTTCTTTCCAGCCTTGTGAAGCTGGATCTCCTGTTCGATTAGGTCTGTTAGTCCTTCTCTAACTCCAACTGGAGAAACCAATAGCGATTTGAAGGTAGCCTCAGGCGCGTAGCCCGACAGGTGGTTGAAAAGCTTGGTGAGATCCTCGCCTACGGATTCCCTAGAGGTTAGTAGTCCGTAGTCCTCGTAGAACCTTGCTGTCTTCGGGTTGTAGTTTCCAGTTCCAATGTGGCAATAGCGAACTAGTGATCCAGCTTCTTGTCTAATCACGAGAGCTAGTTTGCAGTGGGTCTTTAGACCCACCATTCCATAAACCACGTGGACTCCAGCTTGCTCGAGCTTCCTAGCCCAAGTGATGTTGTTTTGCTCGTCAAAGCGTGCCTTGATCTCAACAAGCGCCAAAACTTGTTTGCCGGCTTGAGCAGCCTGAATCAACGCATCAACAACTGGAGAATCTCCCGAGGTTCGATAAAGAGTTTGTTTGATCGCTAGAACCTGCGGATCTTCGGCAGCTTGTTCTAAGAATTCTTGAACGCTGGTCGAGAAAGATTCGTAAGGGTGGTGAACCAAGACTTCGCGGCTTTTTAGCACGGTGAACATATTCAGCGGTTCATCATCGCGGGGGACCAAGTGTCGATTTGTCACCACGGAATGCGGAGGGAAACGAAGCTCGGGTCTTGGAAGCGATCCAATGTCACTTAGTCCAGTTAGGTCAAGTGGAGATGGCAGGGTGTAAACATCCTGAGTTGAAATATCAAGCTCACGAATCAGAAGCTCAAGAACCTGCGGGTTCATATCATCTGCAACTTCAAGACGAACTGGAGGGCCAAATCTCCTGCGAAGCAATTCCTTCTCAAGGGCAAGAAGCAAGTTTTCGCCTTCGTCTTCATCAACCTCTAAGTCTTCATTTCTGGTGACTCGGAAGTTGTGATACTGCAGCACTGTCATTCCGGGGAAGAGTAGTCCCAAAAATTCGCCAATGATGTCCTCTAGAGGAACGTAGCGAACCCCTTCGTTTTTATCCGGGTTTGGAATCAAAACGAATCTAGGAAGAAGAGGTGGCACCTTTACCCTGGCAAAGTGCTCTTTTTCAGTTCCTGGATTCTGCAGCACAACTGCGAGGTTCAGTGACAAGCCAGAGATGTAGGGGAACGGATGAGCCGGGTCAACAGCCAGTGGTGTTAGGACTGGAAAAATGTGTGACTGGAAGTAGTCCTGAAGCGAAAGCTTCTCGTCGTCCCTAAGCTCATTCCAGCGAACTAGGTTGATGCCGTGTTTTTCTAGTTCTGGTTCGATTACTTCAAGAAACAATTTGGCGTGAGCCAGTTGAAGTTCGTGAGCTTCCTCCGAAATTTTAGTAAGGACTTCTTTTGGGGATAGTCCCGATGGGCTCTTGACCGCAAGGCCTGTGGCCAAACGTCGCTTGAGACCGGCAACTCGAACCATAAAGAATTCATCAAGGTTCGAAGAGAAGATGCTCAGAAAATTCACGCGCTCTAGTAGATGCATGGTTGGATCTTGAGCCAGTTCCAATACTCTGCGGTTAAATGCAAGCCAGCTAAGTTCTCTATCCAAGAAGCGGTCGGCAGATAACCCATCCCGTGATACGGGCAGGGTGATAGCCATGGTTTCTTCGGACATAGGCTCAATATTGACACGCCAAGGCGTCCTGGCGGTTAACTTTTATTGAACTACAGGCTTGCTAGCTCTGAATCACTT
>WLFS01000056.1 GCA_009703635.1 Actinomycetota bacterium | reverse complement strand
GTTGGGGTTCGCGAAACCCTGGATAAGTTCAAGCCAGAGGTGTTTGATCGTCCGCTAACTGAACTGATTTTTGCTACCGCCCCTAGAAAAGACAAGTCGGTTATGAGCGGTGCAAACCGTCGTCGCCTAAAAAAACTTGCCAGGGAATACTTACGTCCAGGCATGCACGTAGCGGATATGCACTTGGCGCTAAAGGAAATCCAATCCCAGCGCGATATCTGGGCAAAGCACTGCCTGGTTGCTAAAGCCCCGCAGGTTCCACTCGGTATTGCTCAGGCTCAAGCAGCAGTGAACACCTTCGTTGAAGAGCTAAAGGTGCTGCAGCTTCATTTAGATCCTGAGACGGTCAACCCAGCACTTGTCGACCAACCGTTAGAAAAATTGCGCGGCATTCTGCGATCTCTTGCTGAAGACACCTTCATCTTAGATAACTACTCAGAACGCGCGATGACTCAATCTCGGTTGGACGAAGCAGGTCTTGGCCAGCTCTCGGTGGAGCTGGCCAAACTCCATACCAGCAAAGATGCACTTCAGTCCGAGCTAGAACTGGCCTGGTGGAAATCAGCGCTCGAGACTCTATTGCAAAGATCGGGTAGCTCTCTTGCAGGAGATCACGACCAAGTGGTTGCAAACGAGCAAAGATTTGCCCAGTCGGAAACAGACCTGATTCGCGAAGGCGCGAAGACCGTGGCATTTGAACTTGCCACATCTTGGAAGCATTCCCTTGAGATGTTTCCAACTGAGGCACAAACACTAAAGGAGCTTCTCAAGCTAAAGCGTGCGGTGCTGTCAGAGGTGCAGGCTTTGGCTCCTAATGTTTACAAAGCACTTGCTCCAGTTGTGATGTGCTCGCCTTATGAAATTCCAAGCGTCTTGTCTCGCGGCGACAGCTTCGATGTGGCAATAGTGTTGGATGGGGCTGGATCTTCTATCGCCGAAAACTACAGCGGTTTGGCAAGAGCTAGCCAGGCAATTATCTTTGGCGATGACGCGATTGCGGCCGCGACTGGCTTCAATCTGGAGTGCCTGCCGGATGAATCCACCGAGCGAGTGCTACCAGAGTCGATTTTTACGGCGGCCAGATCTGTCATGCCAGTTGAGGTTCTAAAAAGAAGTTACCGCTCTAGCGGGCAAGTGCTTGGCGGCTACATCAACTCCGAATTCTATGGCGACCGAATCATCTTTGAGCCATCCAAAGATTCCTACTTCGGCCGCTCCAACGCTGTGCTGGTAAAAGTAGCTGCGGCAAAAGCTGCTCAACCTGAGAGCTTGGATGCCGAGGTAGCGCAGGTTATTGATTTGATCTTTAGCCACGCAACTTGGTCACCGCAGGACTCTTTGTTGGTGGCAACCGCCAGCCAAAAGCATGCCGAGCGGCTGGAGCAGGCCCTGCAAGCTGGCATTAGGGACAAGGCCCACCTAGCGGAGTTTTTCGAAGGCCATGGCCGCGAGAAATTTGAAATCACAACCATTCAGGATCTGGCTCACCGCATTGCCGATCGCGTGATTTTCTCAGTCGGCTTTGGCAAGGGCTCATCAGGATCTGCGCCTAAATCACTAGGACTTATTTCTCACCGCGACGGCAACCGCTACCTTGCCAATTGCTTGGTCTCGGCGAGAAAGCACCTGACCGTAGTCAGCGCCTTAGAGGCAGTTGACCTGGTTGATCCAAGCATCATCGGCTCTGATATGTTGCGGGAAATGCTAAGTGAGATTTCCAAGCCAACCCTCAAGGCACTCGATGCCGATGTGAATCCAATGGTTGCTGATCTGGCCATTAGATTGACCAAGCTCGGGGTCACCACCAGAACCAACTTCTCCTCAAGGCTCAAGCTGGTTGCCTCAGTGGGAGATAAAGCTGCGGTGGTTGAACCGGACTGGGGATTGTTGGGCTACAACCTTTCAGAGCGTCACAGGCTGCGCCCAATGATGCTGGAATCCCTTGGTTGGGAATACATAAGAGTTCCGAGCTTTGAATTATTTGCTGACCCGGAGCTAGTGGCTCAGCGAATAGCCATCGCCTTAGGAATTGAAATTAGTAAGAAGCCACAGCCGCTTTTTGAAATGGAACCAAGGGCTTTTGAAGATACCCACTCCGCCTGGGGAGATCCAGTTGATTCAAATGACCAGCGGCTGCGCGAAGACAAACCGCCACACTGGGGTTAGTCAGAAGATTTAGGTGCGGAGGAACTTGTTCCTTTGGACCCTGAGTCCCTGGAATCAGTTCTGTAAAAACCGGAGCCTTTAAAGCTCACGCCCAACTGCCCGAAAACTTTTCTTAGCTCCCCGCCACACTCTGGGCAAAGGGTTTCCTGCTCGGCTGAGAACTCTTGCCAAATATCAAAGCTGTGTTCGCAAGCCTTGCAAACGTAGCTGTAGGTCGGCATTAGTTGTTCTTTCGCTCTGTTCGGGAAGAGCTTTAAGTTTACCGCTTTGGGCTAAGGGCCAAGATGCCAGTTGGGCTAACCGCATATTGAACCGAGCGATCGTGTGATTCGCTCGGTAATTCAGCCACCATTTCATGTTCGTAAACCACGGCAGCAACTGGACCTTCGAAATTATCCAGGTAGCGATCGAAGAATCCTCCACCTCGGCCTAATCTGTTGCCGAAGGCATCAACCGATAAAGCCGGAGCAATAATCAAATCCAAACCAGCCGGTTGAATTACTTCGCCAATTGGCTGCAAAAATCCAAGTTTGTTGGATTCGGTCGCTCCCTCGAGGCGAGCAAACTCCATAGTTGATTCAGGTCCGGTCCTTGGGGCAAATAGTGTTATGCCGGCAGCCTTCGCACCGATCACAAATACATCGGTGACTGGTTCGCTGCCAAAGGACAGATAGATTCCAACAGCTCTGGCACCAAGTTGCTCGCACAGCTTGAGAAGCTGCGAGCCAATTGCATTTGCAGTTTCAGAAGCTAGGACCGCTGAACGCTTGGCTAGCACCTGCGTCCTAAGGCGGGACTTGGCCTCCGAAACATTCTCAGTCATGGCACTAATCTAGCCATCGTGGCCACTTCCCCGATACTCACTCATGATGATCTAAAGCTTCGCGTTGCGAAGATGAGAGATTCCAAAGAACTCGAGAAGCTAATACTTGGCAATCGCGATTGGCTAAGGCCCTGGGAGGCAACCAATCCCCACGGACCAAATTCTTTTGATGTTAGATCACAGCTTCGAGGCTTACTTCGCCAGCTGGATGATCAATCAGGCATGCCATTTGTAATTGAGGTTCAAGGAAAGCTTCAAGGTCAGTTGAATGTTGCAAACGTGATGTATGGATCTGTTTCTTCAGCGGTGTTGGGTTATTGGGTGAGCCCTGAGGTAGCAGGGCGTGGAGTAATGCCAACTGCAGTAGCCCTGGTGACTGATTATTTGATGGACCAAGTGGGCCTTCACAGAGTGGAAATCAACATAAGACCTGAGAACGTAGCGTCGCTAAGAGTCATACAGAAGCTGGGATTTAGGTACGAAGGGCTCAAGCAGCGCTACATCCATATCAACGGCGACTGGAGAGACCACTACGTGTTCGCACTGACCAAAGAGGAGTTGCCCGAAGGTTTGATGAAACTTTTCGTCAACGGTGCGACAAAAACTCAAAAATACCCCTGGAACTGAAAAAATCAACACGCCCAAGTAAATCCGCGACACGCCGTGTTTACTTCTCTAACTTTGATACATGGATCAAAGCGCAGCACTCGGGGGACTGATGATGCTAGTCATCGCCGGCCTCTTCGTTCTGGTTTTCATCCCGTCCTGGTTTCAAAATCGAGTTGATCGAGCGGACAGTCGTCAAGGTGCGGCTGCGTTGAGAAACCAGGTCAAAGAAGTAAAGTCTTCCTCTTCTGCACCGGCTACCTCAAAGCTTCGGCTGGCAGCTGATCAGGGTCGAAGACTCTCAATGACAAAAAACACGATGTCGGTTTTGGCAGTCCTGGCCTTTTCAGGATCCGCCACATCGGCGTTTTTCGCTCTCCAAACCCCGCTACTTTTTGTAGCAACTGGGGCTGGTTTGCTGGTGGGATTTTTCATGCTGCTGGTTGCGATAAAGGCTTCTAGCGAAATTAGAAAGTTACTAATCAGGGTTGCAATGTCGAAAACCGAAATGACAGCGAACCTTGCTAGATCCTGGAAAGAACCCGTTTTGCCCAGTGATTTAGCGGAAAGTGACCCTAGAGCATGGACTCCGAACCCACTACCCTCACCTGCATATAGAAGTCGAATCGGTGAGCTCGAAATACCAAACGTTGCGACTGTGACCGAAATTAATCACTCGGGGAAGAATTTCGACACGCAAGACGAAATAAATAAAATCTTGCGCAAAAGACGCGCTACAGCGTAATTTCGTGCTAAAACGCTAGGCTTTTAACAATCTAAGTAGGAGAGCAAAAAGAGTGAACACATTTGAACGAGTTACAAAACGAGTAT
>WLFS01000055.1 GCA_009703635.1 Actinomycetota bacterium | reverse complement strand
GGATTTTTGAAAGCGTTAGTTTGGCCAGCTTTTTTGGTTTACGAGATTCTTGTGACCTTATCCGCCTAAATGGGGCCGACCAGGGGACTTGAACCCCTAACCCCCGCATTACAAGTGCGGTGCGCTACCAATTGCGCCAGGTCGGCCTGTTCCTAGAGGAACTAGCCTCCAGGTACCCCCAAAGTCTACCCAAAAAGCCAAAACAGGGCCAAGCAGCCAACACCGTAAGTTAGCTAGCTGTAGTAAACGTCATCCAGGGTCACTGTTAGAAGCTCTCTTTGCTCTAGGTGCTTGGCTAAGGCCTTGAATACGTACTTTGGGGTTCGGTCATTGAAGTGATCGAGCAAAATTGTTCGATCTCTAATCCACTTGTTTCCAAGCTGAAGAATATATCGCTTTCGCTGGGTAGCGCTATCGCCAAGGGATCCACTCCACATAACCGGGGATGTGTATCCCATATCGTTTGCAACGTTTATGACCCTCGAATCAATCCGCCCATAGGGAGGCCGGTAGTAGGGCTTAGCGCTAACTCCAAAAGTGTCCTCGATGAAGCTGCCGCACTTTCTAAGCTCTTGCTTGATTCCAGCACTTGAGAGCCTGGTCATACTCGGGTGAGAGTGAGTGTGGTTTGCTAACTGAATTTTTCCAGCATCAACCAGTTCTTGAATCTGTTCGCGGTTTTTCTTCCAGGCGGGATAGACCGAGTTAATGAAAAATGTCATTCGTAAGTCGTAGCGTTCAACAAAGTCCAAATAGTCGCGAACCCCTGCGGCGCTTGCTCCATCATCAACGGTCCAAGCAATTCGCTTGATCTCTGATTCAGGTAGGCGAATGCGCCTACCTTCCTTCAGTGCAGTTCGCTGAAAGCCCAGTGGACCAAGTGGCGAGGCAACCCGATCGCGAATGATTGGGTCCGGAACAATCAGTGGACCACCGGCAGCGTGAGCTGCCGAGGGAAAGAAAAGCCCCGCGGCCGAGGCCGCGAGGAATTCTCTTCTAAGCAATTTTTGGTTTAGCCCTGGGCACCGGTAGTGACAAACTGCACAAACTGAGCAAAGCGCGCTGCGCTGGCAAGTTCTTCGCCAGTCTCCCAGGTGTACTGTTCGCCGTTTACCAAAACGGTTGGGGTTCCACTGACCTGAATGGCAGTGCCCGGAATCGGCTCGGTTAGAGCTCGTTCGGTTGAGTCTTTAATCCAGTTGCCAAAAGCTTTTTCGTTGATGCAGCTAGAAATAAGTTCCATGTTGCTGGCCCCAACTTCTTCGGCAAAGCTAATCAGCTCAGGGTTCTCAGGTCCTGGAGCTCCTTCAGTTGGCTGGGACTTGAACAGGCGGGTGTTGTATTCAAAGAAATTGTCAGGTGAGTGCTCTGAAACACACAGCGCTGCGTTTGCAGCTCTAGAGGAGAATGTGTTGGGCGAGCCACGACCATCAAGGAACGAGAGGGCGTGCATTTCAATAGTTGCCATTCCTGAGGCAACCCAGTTCTTGATTTGCTCGCTGTTTGGAAGCTCAAACACAGCACAAATCGGGCACTGGTAGTCAACATAAATGATGATCTCGACAGGAGTTTCTCCCGGAGCAGGGGCTGGGGTGAAATCTTCGGTGAAGACCTTCAAGTCGGTTCCGACCTTGACGCCATCATTGAAACTTGCGTTTGTAGGAACTGCGGTGGACTGGGTGCTGGCGTTAAAGATTGTTAGCGCAACGGCTCCAACAGCCACAATCACCGAAATGGCAATTCCAAGCTGGATAAGCACGCGCTTTCGCTTATCGCCCTTTTGCTGCTGCTCCCTGAGGGCCTTGGCCTTGGCGCGGGCGGCTTCACGCTGCTCTGATCTGGTTGGTCTTGGGGTGTTTGAGGTCATTTGGGTAGTTTACAACAGGTTTTGTACCCCAAAAGGCCCGGTGTTTATGGGTCTAAAGCGGTGGGATAATAACAGTAATCAACAGTGCCTCTGTTGAGCGAATTCACTAAGGATCGTCCGGCACGTACCTGCCGGTGAAGGAGACGCATCATGGCATCAGTTAAGTTCCAGAAAGCCACCCGGACCTATCCGGGCGGCACAACCCCAGCGGTAGACGCAATTGATCTAGAAATTGCCGACGGCGAATTTCTAGTTCTAGTTGGTCCTTCCGGTTGCGGAAAATCCACCACCTTGCGAATGCTCGCAGGACTTGAAGAAGTTAATGGTGGGCAAATTCTGATTGGTGACCGCGACGTCACCAACATCCCGCCAAAAGATCGCGACATCGCGATGGTGTTCCAGAACTATGCTTTGTACCCACACATGACTGTTGCAGAGAACATGGGTTTCGCCTTAAAGATTGCAGGCGTTGACAAGCAAGAGCGCGCAGCGCGTGTTATTGATGCAGCGAAGCTACTCGATCTTGAGCCATACCTAGATCGCAAGCCAAAAGCTCTCTCCGGTGGTCAGCGCCAGCGCGTTGCGATGGGTCGTGCAATAGTTCGCAAGCCTCAGGTATTTCTCATGGATGAGCCACTATCGAACTTGGACGCCAAGCTAAGAGTTCAGACCCGTACTCAGATTGCTTCGCTTCAGCGTCGCCTTGGAGTCACAACTGTTTACGTGACCCACGACCAAGTTGAAGCCATGACCATGGGTGACCGAGTTGCTGTTTTGAAGGACGGCGTGATACAGCAGGTAGCCACCCCTAGAGAGCTTTACGAAACTCCAAAGAACGTATTCGTTGCAGGATTTATTGGCTCACCAGCCATGAACCTACTTCAGCTACCAATTGTCGATGGCGGAGTGCAGTTCGGAAACACCGTGGTCAAGATTGAAAGTTCAATACTTGCAAAGACCTCGGCCAAGCTTGTGACCTTGGGCGTAAGGCCTGAAAACCTAGCTGTATCCAAGAGCGAGGGAATCTCAGTTGAAGTCGACGTTGTTGAGGAGCTTGGCTCCGATGGATTCCTATACGGATCGGCGACAGTTGATGGAGCTCACACCGAGTTGGTATCTAGAGTCGACGGTCGCGACCACCCACACAAGGGAGAAACCGTCTTCCTGAAGCCTGAGGGTGGCATTATGCATCTATTCGATGTTGTGACCGGAGAGCGCCTGAACTAGCACAGTGGTCCGGGTGTTTGGGGTCTAAAGCTTCGGGCGGGACTTTGAGATCTCGTACAAAGCCACAGATGCCGCAATTCCTGCGTTCAAGGATTCAGTTTCCTTGGCAATCGGGATAGACAAGACAGTGTCGCAGTTTTCCTGAACCAGCCTGGATAAGCCTTTTCCTTCAGAACCGATCACTAAAACTAAGCCCTCATTTGAAAGATTGAATTTTGGAAGCGAAACATCGCCGCCTCCATCAAGTCCCACCACAAACAACTTGCGCTTTTTGAATTCCTTCAAAGTTGCGTTCAAGTTTCCGGCCAACGCCACCGGAACCCTGGCTGCAGCTCCTGCTGAAGTTTTCCAGGCAGCAGCTGTGACCCCAGTGGAGCGGCGCTGCGGAAGAATCACACCGTGACCTCCGAAGGCAGCAACCGAGCGAATAATTGCACCGAGATTTCTTGGGTCTGTGATTCCATCCAGTGCCACAAACAAAGGCTTGGATCCGCGAGCTAAGACTTTATCTAGTAGCTCCATCGGGTGAGAGTAATTGTATGGCGGCACTTGAAGTGCAACTCCCTGATGAACAGAATCAAATCCTGTAAGACGATCGATTTCTGGACGAGTGACTTCGTTGATTGGAATCTTGCGCAAGTTGGCCAAAGTGATTGCTTCTTTAACGCGATCATCCATTTCGATTCTCGATGCAAGATACAAAGCGGTAGCCGGAACCTTGGCGCGCAAAGCCTCAACTACTGAGTTTCTTCCCGATAGAACTTCAAAGTTCTCGGAGGTTTTTGTTATGCGCCTGCCTTTTCTTGCAGCAGCGCCTGCAACACCGGCGGTCTTGGGTCCCGATGCAACAAATTCACCCTTGCGGGAAACTCTGACTCCGGTAGCTCTTTTTTTGTCCGCAGATTTTTTGGCTCTAAAGGCTTTGTGGCCTTTACGATCCTCGGCTTTAGGGGTTGGACCCTTGCCTTCGAGTTTTTTGCGGCCGTGGCCACCGGTACCAACGTTCGGTCCCTTTTTGCCCTTAGCGGCTCCTGGTCGAATCGGTTTGCTAGGCATCTAGGTTCCAATGGGTCGAGCCGGCCGAGTCTTCAAGAGTCACACCAACTGCTTTTAGCTGATCGCGGATGCGATCAGATGTTTTGAAATCTTTGCTATCCCTTGCAACGTTTCTCTCTTCAATCAGAGATCGAACCAGGCCATCCAGTGCGCTCATCGCAGCAGTTGAGCCTGAACCTTGCCAGAACTTAGCTGTTGGGTTGATGTTCAAAACATCCACCATTGCCAACACTTCAGCATAGTTGCGAGCTGCTTGATGAGGGAGCTGCTCATCGAGGCTGACATTGCCCTCACGGACACTCTCGTGCAATACCGCTAGAGCTGCTGGAATATTTAGGTCGTC
>WLFS01000054.1 GCA_009703635.1 Actinomycetota bacterium | reverse complement strand
CTGGCTATCTCGAACGTTTCTTTCAAACCAGAGAACTAATTGTTAGGAGCTCCAGTGGAGCAGTCAAACCCGTTCGCAAGTCGCTCTGTACTCGAATACGAGCTTCCTGACTTCACGCAAATTAGAGACGAACATTACCTGCCAGCATTCTACGAAGGTTGCGCCAGCCAACTGGCCGAAGTCGAAGCAATTCTTGCCCAGCCTGAAGTCAGCTTTGAAAACACCTTGATTGCGCTAGAAAAATCAGGTGCGATGCTTCACCGAATGCTGGTTGTTTTCTACAACAAATCTTCAGCGGACACCAACGACACAATAAATGCCATTGAATCCGAGATTGCTCCCAAACTGGCAGCTCACAACGACGCCATCAAACTTAACCCAGGACTTTTCGAACGTATTCAAAAGCTTTATAACACTCGTACAACTCTCTGCTTGGATGAGCAAAGCACTTATCTGATTGAGCGCTATAACAGGGATTTCGTTCACGCCGGAGCCGCACTGAGTGAGCAGCAGCGCGAGCAGCTCAAGACATACAACGAAAGACTTTCTGTGCTGGAAGCTAACTTTGACCAGAATGCGCTTGCCGAAGCAAATCGTCTTGGTGTTGTGGTTGATGATGCAAGCCGTTTGAAAGGTCTAAGTGACTCTGAAATCTCAACCGCCTCAGCGGCAGCAACCGAACGAGGACTGAAGGATAAGTATCTAATCAGCATGGTTAACTTCTCGGGTCACCCACTACTGGCCTCGCTTGAGGACCGGGCTTTGCGTCAAGAGATTATGCAAGCGTCACTTTCGAAATCTATTGTTGGTGGAGAATTTGACAACCGAGACTTGTTGCTTGAAATCGTTTCAATTAGATCCAAGCGAGCCAAACTTTTGGGCTTTGCTAACCACGCCGAATATGTACTTTCTGAAGAAACAGCCAAAAAGCCTGAGCTAGCTCATGCCATGCTGAAGCAAATCGCTCCCGCTGCAATTGCGAACGCAAAATCAGAGGCCACTGAATTACAAATTCTCCTTCAGCGCGATGAACCTGGAGCGCAGCTTTCAAGCTGGGACTGGGCTTTCTACACCGAGATTCTCAGGAAAGAAAAATACTCGTTGGATACGGCCCTAATGAAACCGTACTTCGAACTTGAAAGAGTGTTGTTCGATGGAGTTTTCTTCGCCGCGACCAAGCTTTTTGGAATCACATTCACTGAGCGTAAAGATCTCGTCGCCTACCACCCTGAGGCTCGAGTTTTTGAAGTCCAGAATGAAGACGGCTCAAAGCTTGGATTGTTTATCGGAGATTTCTTCACTCGAGAATCCAAGCACGGGGGTGCCTGGATGAACAACCTCGTTGACCAGTCCTTCCTTCTTGAGCAGCTGCCGGTTGTTGTTAACAACCTGAATATCCCAAAACCTCAGCCCGGTGAAGATGTTCTTCTGACTTTTGATGAGACCAGCACACTATTCCACGAGTTCGGACACGCACTCCATGGCTTGTTCTCGAAGGTTCACTACCCGCGCTTTTCGGGCACTGAAGTTGAGCGTGACTTCGTTGAGTTTCCTTCTCAGGTAAATGAGATGTGGATGCTGTGGCCTGAAGTCTTGGCAAACTATGCCAAGCACCACAAAACTGGTGAAGCATTCCCTGCTGAATGGATTGAGAATCTCAAAAAGTCAGAAACTTTTAACCAAGGATTTGAAACAACTTCATACCTTGCGGCTGCAATACTGGACCTTGCGTGGCATGAGATACCAGATGGCATTTCCGAAAATGTAGAGACCTTTGAAGCAACTGCAATTGAAAACTACGGCCTTAATTTTGACGCAGTTCCGGTGCGCTACCGCAGTACATACTTTTCCCACATCTTCGCCGGCGGTTACTCAGCTGGCTACTACGGATACATCTGGTCAGAAGTACTCGATGCCGCAAGCGTTGACTGGTTCAAGGCAAATGGTGGGCTGACAAGGGCCAACGGGGACCGATTTAGAAACTCGCTGCTGAGTCGGGGCGGATCGGTTGATTCAATGCAAATGTATAGCGACTTCACCGGCCAGAAGCCTGATATCAAACCTTTGCTTAAACGCCGCGGCCTAGCTTAGGTAGAGGCAGTCGCTGCCACCCGAGAACTAGCATTCCAGCAACTAACGCCCAGAACGCTCCGCCTATTCCAAACACGCTGATTCCTGCAGCTCCAACAACGAATGTGATGGCAGCAGGTAGTCGGTGCTCCTTACTTTCTAGAGAAACTCCGATCGCCGAAACAAAACTAGGTAACAAGGCGATACCCACGACCGCGAGAAGTAACTCAGCCGGCACCGCTAATACAAAAGCCGCGAAGAAACCGGCTCCAATTGCAAAAAGCCAGTAAACCAATCCACCGACAAAAGAAGCAACCCATCTTCGAGCAGGATCCTTTGCTGCTTGGTCATTTGCGTTAATGGCTGCGGTGATGGCAGCCAGATTCATTCCGAATCCGCCAAAAAAGGAAGCGACGACAGTTGCAATTCCAGTTGATCCAATAACAGCGCGAACTGGAACTATGTATCCGAAGCCCTTCATTATTGCAGTGCCAGGCAGATTCTGAGATGCCATGGTTATCAGATACAGCGGAATTCCGATTGAGAACATCGGAACTAATTCGAAGGCAGGTATAACTAGATTAAAGTTCGGGAACAAGCTCGCACCCTCAAGCCAGCTGGTTCCAACTTGAGCGTTGATTAGCCCGAAAGCCAACACAATAGCTATCGGCGTTGCCCAAACTGGCGAAATGCGGTTTAGCAAAAACCAAACCAAAACAAATGGCAGAACTAAAAGCGGATAATCAACCGAAGCTCGAACGGTACTTATGACAAAAGTAAACAAGATTCCAGCCAGCATGGCCGATGCGATCGCAGCCGGAATTCGCTGAACCAGCTTTGCAAGAGCCGGCCAAAAACCTGTGACGGTCAAAAGTACTCCTGAGACCAGGAATCCGCCAACGGCTTGTTCGAATTCCAGTCCCAAGCCAGCCGAGGCTGCAAGAAATGCAGCTCCAGGTGTTGACCAAACAATTGAGATTGGCATTTTGTATCGGTAGCTCAGCACAGTTGATAGCAGGCCATAACCAAACAGCAAAACAAAAATCGCAGTGGAAGCTTGCTCGCTTGTAGCACCCATCGCGAGCAAACCAGCGATTGCAATTCCGAAAGTTGCAGCTGACCCAGAAACGGATGCGACAAATCCTGCGATTATTGGGGCTTTTAGTTCAGGCTTTGGCGTTGCCGCAGAGCTCATTTACTAAGCGGACTTTTCTTGGGCTGATTTCTTGAAGGCGACAATCTGAGCTTCCTTATTCCCAAGTACTACATCCTTGGTAATCTTTACAATTCCTTGAGAGTCCATAGTTGGAATCTCGAACATGATTGGACCCAAAATGTTTTCCAGGATTGCTCGCAGTCCTCGAGCTCCGGTTTCTCTCTCGATGGCAAGATCGGCCATCAACTCGAGAGCGGGTTTGTCAAACTCCAGCTCAAACCCATCCAGCTCAAACATTCTCTGGTACTGCTTGGTCAAAGCGTTTTTTGGAACAGTCAAGATATCCATGAGCGCTGCACGATCTAGCGGCTCAACAGTTGCGATAACGGGCAATCTTCCGATGAACTCAGGAATTAATCCAAACTTACGTAAGTCTTCTGACTGAACGTCATTGAAGATATCTGGGTCAATGCCATGAGCGCGGACTTCGTTTCCAAAGCCAATTCCGCGCTTTCCGGAACGGTTAGAGATTATTTCCTCAAGACCTGCAAAGGCACCTGCAACGATAAACAGCACATTTGTGGTGTCAATCTGGATGAATTCCTGTTGAGGGTGCTTTCTTCCGCCCTGCGGTGGAACCGAAGCAACGGTTCCCTCAAGAATTTTCAATAGCGCCTGCTGAACACCCTCGCCAGAAACATCTCGGGTAATGGAAGGGTTCTCGGCCTTGCGCGAGATCTTGTCAATTTCGTCGATGTAGATAATGCCCTGCTCAGCGCGCTTGACGTCAAAGTCAGCTGCTTGCAATAGCTTCAACAAAATGTTCTCTACGTCTTCTCCAACGTATCCGGCTTCGGTTAGTGCTGTTGCATCGGCTACTGCAAATGGAACATTGAGGCGCTTAGCCAAAGTCTGAGCCAGGTAGGTCTTACCGCAACCAGTTGGGCCAATCATCAAAATATTTGACTTAGCAATCTCAATTGCATCGTGCTCTTTGCCGGCGGCAGTTAATGTGCCTACGGAGCGAATTCGCTTGTAGTGGTTGTAAACCGCAACCGAGAGAACCTTCTTGGCTTTGTCTTGACCGATAACGTACTCATCCAAATAGCCATAGATTTCTTTTGGCTTTGGAAGCTCGATGTCTTCAAACTCTTTAGTGGCAGCTGCGCCGAGTTCTTCCTCAATGATTTCGTTGCAAAGCTCGATGCACTCGTCGCAGATGTAAACACCTGGACCGGCAATTAGCTTGCGAACCTGCTTCTGGCTCTTTCCGCAGAAAGAACACTTAAGT
>WLFS01000053.1 GCA_009703635.1 Actinomycetota bacterium | reverse complement strand
GCCACTGGTTTCAATCCTCGTTGAGCCTGCGAAGGTACTGGTCCTAAACAATGCTCTAAACCAGGGAGTCTTGGCACCACTTGGTGTTGCTGAGGCTGCAGAAACTGGCAAATCAATCGCGTTCATGATTGAGACCAACCCAGGTCCTGGTCTTGGTATCTTGCTTGCCTTCTGGCTAGCAGGCCCTAGGGTTCTTCGCGGTTCTGTACCGGGAGCAATCGTGATCCACTTCCTTGGTGGAATCCACGAGATTTACTTCCCATACGTACTACTAAAGCCGAAGATGATCTTGGCTGCTATCGCTGGTGGAGCCACCGGTGTTGGTACCTTCATGGTCACAGGAGCGGGACTGGTAGCAACACCATCACCAGGTTCGATCTTTGCTTGGCTTGCAGTTACCCCTCCGGGAGACTTCGTTTCAGTATTGCTAGGAATTGCTCTTTCAGCTGCCGTTTCATTGGCAGTTGGATGGCTATTACTAAAGACCGGTTCTCAGGATGACTACGCTGACCTAGCCGGAGCAAAAGCTGCATCAAAGAAGATGAAGAGGGGCTAATAAAGCCATGTCTTCAATTTCCGGAGCAAAAGTAAAAAAGTTAGTGGTGGCGTGTGAAGCCGGCATGGGCTCAAGCGTGATGATTGCCAAGCAATTGGCAAAGCAGCTTAAAGCTCATGGCGTAGAAGTTACACATTCACCGGTGAACCAGTTGGATGATGCCGACCCAGACGTGGTGCTTTGTCACCGCGGCTTAGGTCAGCGCGCCAAACAGGCCATGCCAAAAACCCCGGTTGTGGTTTTTGACATGTTTCTGGGTGATCCACGCATCCAAGGTGTTGTAGACGCCATCTTGAATGGCGACACCATTTCGGATGACTAACTTTTTACAGTTGGCCGGAATTCGCTTAGGCGCTACGGCCTCCTCGCGAGAGGAGGCCGTACGTCTGTGCGGAGAAACACTTCACAGCCTCGGGGCCGTAGAGAGCGGATACATCGATGCGATGTGGGAGCGAGAAAACATCATCTCTTCCTACATGGGTGAAGGGGTATCTTTACCCCACGGCACCGACGCTTCAAGGAAATACGTCAACTTTGCTCAACTGGTATTCGTTCGATTTTCAGAGCCAGTGGACTGGGATGGCGAGGAAGTAAAGCTTTGTATTGGCATTGCCGCCAAGGGGGACGAGCATGGGGAGCTACTGGGCAATCTTGCCGAAAAGCTGCTGGAACCAAGCTCGTATAAATCCCTCATGGAGAGTGCTTCAACTACAGAACTTCTTGAACTAATCAATCTCTAGAAAGGCAAAAACAAACGTGAAGGCAGCAATCTACCGCGGGGCACAGGACCTAAAAGTTGAAGAGGTCCCAGAACCAGAAGCTGGGGCTAATGAAGTAAAGCTCCGCATTCACGCCTGCGCTACCTGCGGTACCGATGCCAAGATTTATAACCACGGACATCCAAGACTTACCCCACCACAAATCATCGGCCACGAAATTGCCGGAGAAGTAGTTTCAGTTGGTGCCGGTGTGAACTCGGTGAAGGTAGGCGATCGCGTTCAAGTTATCGCCGCTATTCCTTGCGGAACCTGCTGGGCTTGCCTTGATGGCAAGATGACAATTTGCCCCAACCAGCTTTCGATGGGATATCAATTCCCAGGCGGTTTTGCCGAGTACATGATTGTGCCCAACGAAGTTATTCGCGTTGACGGGCTAAACCATATTCCTGAAGGCGTCAGCTACGAAGAAGCATCGGTAGTTGAGCCATTGGCCTGTGTGCTAAACGCGCAGGAACTAGTTCGCGTCGGTGAAGGCGATGAAGTTTTGGTGATGGGAGCTGGTCCAATCGGTTGCCTACACGTTCGTCTAGCTCGTGCGCTTGGAGCCAAGAAAGTTTTCCTTGCAGATATCAACGGCGGAAGATTGAAGCTTTCAGCAGATGTAGTAAAGCCAGATCGTGCAATAGATATGTCGACAGAAAACTTGGCGGAGATTATCAAGGCCGAAACCGACGGCAAGGGACCTTCGGTGATCATCACTGCAGCCCCTTCCGGCCAGGCTCAAGAACAGGCCATCGAGATGGCACGTCCTGGCGGAAGAATTAGCTTTTTTGGAGGACTACCAAAAGACAAGCCGATGATTTCTGCCGATTCAAACTTGGTGCACTACAAAGAACTAATGCTGATGGGTGCCAATGGTTCGTCGCCTTCACACAACCGTCAGGCTCTTGCTCTGATTGCCTCAGGCAAGGTCAAGGTCGCAGATTTGATCACCACTCGGGTTGGCTTAGCTGATGTCCAAAAGGGCATCGAGGCTGTTCTATCGGGTGAGGCCATCAAAGTCGTGGTGCTCCCAAGCCAGTAAACTTGGGGGTATGCCCAGGCCTTTAGATCCCGCTTCTTTGCCCGCGATTGCCAAGGCGCTCAAGCTTTTCAAGGCCTCCTCCTTCATCACCGGCGGTTTCTTACTTCTTCTTATGCTCACCTGGGGACTTCGCCGCTTGGAGAATGTGACCTTAGGGGCCTTCACCGGATTCGAGCTTTGGGCCTTTGGCCCAAACGGGGTTATCACATTGGAGCCCTACGTCAACGAAGGACAGGGACTTCCAGAAACTGGACTGAATCTAACCGTGGGCATCTTGGTGGTTCACGGCTGGCTCTACGTTCTTTACCTGTTTGCCGATTTTAGAATGTGGACTTTTATGCGTTGGAGCTTCTCAAGGTTCTTGTTTATCGCAGCCGGCGGCATCGTGCCATTTCTTTCCTTCTACACCGAGCGCCGCTACGCCAAGATAGCAAGCGAGCAAATGCGAGCTGCAGGATGGGGAGGAGCAAATTAACCGTCCAGTACTGGTAGTTGACTTCGGAGCACAGTATGCCCAGTTGATTGCTCGACGCGTTCGCGAAGCTGGCGTCTACTCCGAAATCGTTCACCACACCCTAACCGCCGAACAAATCAAAGCCAAAGATCCTTTGGCGATCATTCTTTCCGGTGGACCATCAAGTGTTTACGAGGAAGGTTCCCCGCAGCTAGATGCAAAGATTCTTGATCTTGGAATTCCAGTCCTTGGCATTTGTTACGGATTTCAAATCCTTGCATCCTTGCTCGGCGGTCAGGTAGATAAAACTGGTAAGCGTGAGTATGGAGCAACCGATCTGAAGGTTTCTGCACCCGGAGAAATTCTCGCCGGACAACCAGCTTCGCAAACTTGCTGGATGAGCCACGGCGACCAAGTGATGAAGGCCCCTGCCGGGTTTGAAGTATTGGCTTCAACCGAAACAACGCCTGTTGCAGCTTTTGCGTCGAGTGATAGAAAGATTTACGGCGTGCAGTGGCACCCAGAGGTTAAGCACTCCCAGTTTGGCCAGAACGTACTGGAGAATTTCTTACACAAGGCAGCTGGCATCCCAGCCGATTGGAATTCCGGAAACGTTATTGCTGAACAGGTGGCCAAGATCAAGGCCCAGGTTGGCTCCGATCGAGTGATTTGTGGCCTCTCCGGCGGAGTGGATTCTGCAGTTGCGGCAGCCCTGGTTCACAAGGCTGTCGGAGATCAGCTAGTTGCGGTGTTTGTCGATCACGGCTTGCTGCGCGAGGGCGAAGCTCAGCAGGTTCAGCGGGATTACGTTGCAGCAACCGGTATTCGCCTGGTGACCGTAGATGCCGAAGAGAAGTTCCTATCCGCCCTTGCAGGTGTTTCCGATCCTGAAACCAAGCGAAAGATTATCGGCCGAGAATTTATCAGAACTTTCGAACAGGCCCAGGCTGAGCTAATTGCCGAGGCCAAAGCCGATAATCGACCAATCAAGTTCCTAGTTCAGGGGACCTTGTATCCAGATGTTGTCGAATCCGGCGGCGGTGTGACCGCCGGGATCAAGTCCCATCACAACGTGGGTGGCCTTCCAGAGGACTTACAGTTCGAACTTGTTGAACCACTTCGCACACTTTTTAAAGATGAAGTTCGCGCCATCGGAAAAGAGCTTGGTCTACCGGAAGAAATAGTTCAGCGTCAGCCATTTCCAGGACCCGGTCTTGGAATTCGAATCGTTGGTGAAATCACCAAAGACCGACTAGATCTTCTTCGTAAAGCCGATGCCATTGTTCGAGAAGAACTAACAGCTGCTGGTTTAGATGCGCAGATTTGGCAGTGCCCAGTTGTGCTTTTGGCTGATGTTCGATCTGTTGGTGTGCAAGGTGATGGTCGAAGCTACGGACACCCAATTGTTTTGCGTCCTGTTTCAAGTGAGGATGCGATGACTGCGGACTGGACCAGACTCGACTATGACGTGCTGGCAAGAATTTCTAACCGGATTACAAATGAGGTCGAAGGTGTCAACCGAGTTGTTCTCGATGTGACATCAAAGCCCCCCGGCACCATTGAATGGGAGTAGCTTTTTGCTCCCGCTTGTTCTAGGTCATCGCGGTGCGTGTGGCTACCGTCCAGAAAACACCATGGAAGCCTTCGAGCTTGCTATTGCTCAAGGAGCAGATGGCGTTGAGTGCGATCTAGTACCAACCAGAGATGGCGAACTTATTCTCAGACATGAAAACTGGCTCAATGGAACAACAGATATCGAATC
>WLFS01000052.1 GCA_009703635.1 Actinomycetota bacterium | reverse complement strand
TTTCGGTGGCTTGCTCAACTTGCGAAGCAGAGTCGGCAACCACTTTCGCGTGGGTCTCACCAATTGGTTCCAGCGGCCAAATCTTTTCTCGAGGCGATAGATCAAGTGGATTTTCTGCTGAGTTGAGATCTGGGAACTGGTAAATGCCTTCAGCCAATTCAGTCATGAAGCGAGATGGTTTTCTTGATCCTGCGTTTGCTGGCTTCCAATAAGAGCCAGATAGAAGCAGTGCTTCTCTAGTTCTAGTTATCGCCACATAGATCAATCGGAATTCTTCCCGCAGCTGGTGTTCTTTGTTATCTGCCTTGAACTGATCGGAGGCTGCTTTGATTTCCGTCTGAATAGTTGCACTCTCAAATTTGAATACTGGAAGCGAAGCAGCATCCCCGCGCAGTGGATAAGGAAGCTCAGCACCTGATAGCCAACCCGAAGTTGATCTTGGCTTGGATGGAAAATCGTCCTCGACCAGGTTTGGAATGGCAACAAAATCCCACTCGAGTCCTTTAGCCGCATGAACTGTAAGTACTTGAACTACGCCAGCTCCTGGGGTCACCCTTGGAATTTCAAACCGTTCCTTCTTGGTTGCATACTCCAGCCAATTCAAGAACTGACCCAGCAGAGCACTCGCCGAACCAGAACCAAATCCAGCGACAATTTCATAGAAAGACTGCAGCTGAGCCAATGGGTTGGCAAGCTTAGGATTTGCTCGAAGCTCAATATCCAGCCAAAGCTCCTCGGCACAAAGCCTGACGAAATCAGTCAACGGTAAGGCTGTTGCCGAACGCAGGTTCTGAAACAGCGTTGCTGCTTCTTGTAAACGGCTAAGTGATTCGTCTGAGAACTCTTTGAGCAATTCAAGTTTTGGATTGAGAACCAAATCAAGTGCTTCAACTATCGTGATTTCTTCGCGGAAGACTCCCTCTTGTCTAGGTCCAGAGAGTTTTCTAGCCATAACAAAAAGCCGATCAATGTCCTTGATTCCAATGCGCCACCTGGCTCCAGTAAGTAGTCGTATTAGCTCACTGCCGGAATCAGCACGTTGGACCACCTTGAGAGCACAAACTAGATCAACGATCTCAGGTAATTCGAGTAGTCCCCCAAGACCTACAACCTCTACTTCGATCCCCTGAGACTGAAGCTTCTCAACAAATAGCGCCATTGAAGATCTCTTGCGCATCAATACTGCACACTTCTTCCCCGCGACAACCGCAGGCTTCAGCCAACTTGCAACAGTGGTTGCCTCGTCCTCGATGGTTTGTTCAAAGGCAAAATCTGTAATTCCTTGAATAGCATCTGGCTTGGCAACGAGCTTCACTGGAAGCACGTGTTCAGCCGTTGCGGACCTACCTTCAAAACTTGCAGGTTCTTGCAACGGAAGCGAAATGCGGTTCGCCATCTCTAGAACCTTGATTGGGTTGCGCCAGCTGGTTTGTAGTGAGAAGTGCCTGACGCTTCCAAAATCAAGACCAAAGTGATCTAGGTTTGACGCGCTTGCTCCACGCCAGCCATAGATTGACTGATTTGGATCTCCCACTGCAAAAACGGAGCTGTTTCCAAACAGGGTCGACAATAGTTTGGTTTGCAGTACCGAAGTGTCCTGATACTCATCCAACAAGACAGCCGTGTAGCTTTCCCTGATAAGCATCGCAGCATCAGCATTTTCAGAAACGGCCTTGTATGCCAGGGCAACCTGATCGGAGTAGTCAACTAAGGACCGGCGCTTTTTCTCCTGCTGGAATCTTTCCGCAAGTTCAGCAATCAACGGTGTTGGCTTTAGGCCCTCAACTAGTTCTTCGATGTATGCAAAGCGAGAGTCGACGCCTTGGCCGGCTTTTTTAGGTAGCTGGCCGATGTGATTGGCGGTAGCTTCAATGACACCTCTTACCTGGTCTGCGTCAGAGCCGTTGTCGCTTAGGGCTTGAGAAAGTTCCAACACTTTTTGAACTAAGGTGTCCAGATTTAGCTCAAGATCGCTAAGACTTCCCGAAACATCGGAGCCGTACCTAACGCACACCTCTCGAGCCAGCTGAAAAGCTGCTGCCTCACTCAACAGCGTTGATTCGCTCTCGTAGCCCAGGGATAAACAGTTATCCCTAAAGATCTGGTTCGAGAAGGCGTTGTAGGTGGAAATGTTTGGAGCAACGAATTCATGCTCCAAATTCTCTGGCCAGTAGCTAGTCTCACGAAGCTTAAGCAGTGCTTCGAAGATTCTCTTGGATAACTCAGTTGCAGCTTTTCTGGTGAAGGTAAGTCCAAGAATTTGCTCGGGACGCGCAAATCCATTGGCCACTAACCAAAGAACCCGAACTGCCAATAGTTCCGTCTTTCCGCTTCCCGCACCGGCAACTACTAGAGCCGGTGAATCAAGTGGAGCATTTTCAATCGCGTCGATTTTTTCGGCAGCTAATTCAAAATCCTTGATTACCTTGAAGATCTCTGCTGCTGAGTATCTAGCCGACATAGCTCACCGCCGGAGTTAGGTGCAGCGAACAGGAACCGTAAGAGCGCTCAGATTCGCAGTGGTTGGATAGCTGTGCAATAAAGACTGACCGAGACATTCCTTCTGAGGCATCAAGAAGCAACTTTTTGAACCTGGCGGATTCTTGATTGTCCATGGCTGGTTGATTGCGCTCCTGGAACTTAGCACCGCCAACAATTAGTAGCTTTGCTCCCGCAAGTTGCCACGGACTAATTGATTCAAGTTCTTGGAATCCACCCTCCAGTACCGCCATCTGATACAAGGCAAGTTGTGGGTTTACTAATGTCTCCGCAGCGGTGGCGGCTTGCTTGCCTGTTTTTAGATCAACAATCACGACATTGCCATCAGCGAGCTGTTCTATGCGGTCAACTTGTCCCCTGACCTGAATGTTGCCAAGCTCGAAGTTGAAGTTCTGCTCCTTCGCTAAGACACTTCCGCCGGAAGATTCGAATTGCTTTAGGTAATCGGCAAGATTAGAAAGCATGCGCGCAGCTTGACGCTTACCTAACTGCTCCAGCCAGTCCGCTTCGAATTCGAGAGAATTCCACCGGGAAACCTTTAGCTTTTCAAGCTCGGCAAGATCAGATGACTCGGAGACTTCTAAAACCTCGTGAATCAAGGAACCGAGCGAGGCTTGGAAGGAGCCGGCAGATCCCCCGTGGGTTTCGATGAACCAGTGCAGAGGGCAAGTCAAAAAGTTATCCAGCTGCGATGGTCGAATCTGTAGCTTTTCGTTTTCTAGATCGGTAAGCGGCTCTGTAGTTGAAACCGGAAGCAATCCATACCAACTTCTAGGCGATGCTCCCGGCACTCCAGCTGCTGCTAATCGCGCAAGGCCGAGAGCTGCTTGTTCTGGATTGGCGTCCTTGGTTGAGGCAAGTTCTCTACGAAGCTCGCCAACAATTGATCGAAGTGTGTAGGTCTTTGAGGATTTAGATTCGGTTGGCGGGTAGCTGCCGTGAACTAAAGGGAGAAACTGCGAGAGCTGTTCTTCTTCCTTTTCGGTTGCGCTCATGATTAGTCGCTGGCCACATGCTCCGACAGCTTTGTTTAGCATCCGAAGTTCCCCTGGAAGCTCTGATCGCTTTAGATCACGTGCCTGAGTTATCTCCCCTGCAACCAAGGCATCCAGCACATTTGCCCCAAGCAGTGACGAGCGCGGCTTCAAGTTTGGCCAAACGCCTTCACTAAGACCTGGAATCACCACAGTGTCAAAGCGCTTGCCGATAAGTCCTGATGGAGTAAGAAGTAGCACCTGCTCACCAGAGCGATTATTCAGTGCCAGTGAATCTTCGGGAATTTCCCGTTCTAACTGATCTTCAATGAATTCGATTGCGCTAGCAGTGGGGTTGCGCTCCGCGAATCTGGACGCTGCGGCAAATAGCGAAAGAATGGAGTCCAGATTCTTTCCCGCCTGGATTGCTACTTCGGATACCCCGCGAGATAAAACAACCCAGCGATTTAGTACTCCGGTTTCAGAGACCAAATTCCAAAGCACTGCCTCAGCTGTTGTTCCCTCAATTGCAGCCAAGGCTTTTGTCGAATGCATCAGGCGAACAATCTTTTCGGCTTTTCGTGCCTCTGGGCTTCGAACCAAAGACAAAGTATTTGGATTATCAAAAGCTTCAACTAACAGCTGATCGGATGAACCCTCAAACTCCTCCGCTTGCTTTCTAAGAGAACGCTTGAGGCGCAAAATTCCAAGCTGATCCAAGCCTCCAAGCTCGGAGGTAAGAATCTCAACTGCTTGAGCAAGTCCTACTGGTACATCGCTCAAACTAACCTGAGCAAGCCGAAGTAGCTGCCCTGAAGAATGATCGTCGCGAAGCGAGTTGGCAGAACCAATAACCTGCACCGGAACTGACTCTGCGCTTAATGCAAGAGCGAGTTTTTCAAGCGCTGGACGACTTCTTGCAACAACAGCCATTTTTGACCAGGGCACTTCATCAAATAGGTGTCTTCGTCGAAGCTCTCCGGCAACAAAGGAAAACTCCTCGCTTTCGGAGCGGAATACTCGAACCTGCAGACCTTCCCCGCCGGTTAGGACTTCAGAAGGAGGATTAAGTCCTTTTCTCTGACGCCCAGCGCGGGCAACATCAATGAAG
>WLFS01000051.1 GCA_009703635.1 Actinomycetota bacterium | reverse complement strand
CCATCCGCTGAGGCTGCCAAGGCTGCCATCAACGCGATTGCCAACCCACACGTTCCAGAAATCGGTGAGCGCTTCTTGGGAACTGTTGTGAAACTGGCCACCTTCGGTGCCTTCATTTCGCTAGTTCCAGGTCGCGATGGTCTGCTACACATCTCGGAGCTGAAGAAGATGGCTGGCGGCAAGCGCGTTGAGAACGTCGAAGATGTTCTCGAGGTCGGCCAGCGCATCCAGGTTGAAATCTCCAAGATTGATGACCGTGGAAAGCTTTCGCTTTCACCGGTTGACGTAGAGGAAGCGTAAGCCAACTCTTTATGACCGAGGTTATTCTCCCGTTAGAACAATCTGATCTTTCGTTCACCGCTTCGGGGGGCTCTTCTGTTCGCAGAAGCGTCCTCCCAAGCGGTATTCGCATTTTGACTGAGCAAGTTCCAGGAAGCCAATCAGTCTCGGTCTCTTTTTCTGTGGCGGTAGGTTCCAGAGACGAAACCAACAATCACTTCGGGTCCACTCACTTTTTGGAGCACCTGCTTTTCAAGGGCACTAAAACTCGAACCGCGATGGAGATCGCAGTTGCCTTTGACTCGGTAGGGGGATCTTCCAACGCTTCAACAGGCAAAGAGCACACCTCTTACTACGCAAAGGTGCAAGATAAGGCTCTGCCGATTGCGGTTGAAGTAATCGCCGATATGCTCACTTCGAGCCTGATTGACGAGACAGAATTTGAGAACGAACGACCAGTGATTCTCGAGGAACTGGCGATGAACGACGATGACCCGCAAGATGTGGTGCACGAAGCTTTCTCGAGTGCCGTTTTGGGAGATCATCCGCTGGGTCGACCAATTGGCGGAACCATCGAAACCATCACCGCCGTTTCACGTGCTGCGGTTTGGGAGCATTACCAAAACAACTACCGCCCTCAGGATTTGGTTGTGGCGGCAGCTGGAAGCGTTGATCACCAAGAGCTAATCAAACTCGTTGAGCAAGGACTGTCTGTTGCTGGCTGGGACCTAGGTCTACAGGCCAAGCCGGTACCAAGAAGACTTTTGAATCCTGCAAAGATTTCTCGTGGCAGCAAACTGAATGTCATTCACCGACCAATTTCCCAGGTGAATATCATGGTTGGTTCCGAAGGTTTGTATGTCGATGATCCAAGACGTTATGCAATGGGCGTTCTAAACACCGTGCTTGGTGGCGGAATGAGCTCGAGGTTGTTTCAAGAGATTCGTGAAAAACGCGGACTTGCCTACTCGGTTTACTCCTTCAATCAGGGCTACTCTGACGCCGCAACATTTGGACTTTACGCCGGGTGTTCACCAGCCAAGGCTAAGGAAGTCACCGAGCTGATGATCGCCGAGCTCGACAAGGTAGCTCAGAGCGGGATCACCTCAGAAGAGCTAGCGCTGGCCAGAGGAAACATTTCAGGCTCACTAGCTTTGAAGTTCGAAACTAACCAGGCCAGAATGTCTCGGTTGGCAAGTGCCGAGATAGTGGCGGGGGAGTTTATGGACCTGGATGAAACTATCGAAAGATTCGAAGCCGTTGAACTTTCTCAGGTTCAGGCTCTGGCGCAAGACCTATTGAAACTGCCACGCTCAATTGTTGCGGTGGGCGATGTGACCGAAACCATGTTTGAAAGTTTCGTCCGCTAGGCGGTACTGGGTAAGTTTGTAGCATGGCAATCAAAATCTCGGTTATCGGCGCATCCGGTCGAATGGGCCAGCTCGCACTTTCCTTGATCGAGCAAAACCCAGACCTAGAACTTCACTCAGCCCTTAGCTCTCACAACTCTCCCGCTGAGGCTATCGGAGCTGACCTGCTGGTTGATTTGACTAAGCCCGATGCATCCGTTGCGATTGTGGATTTTGCGATCCAGAACAACATCAAAATCCTTGTAGGCACCAGTGGTTGGAGCAAGGACAAGCTCGATGCCCTCAGGGACAAAATGGTTGGCAAAAGTGCGACTGTCGTTGTTATTCCAAATTTCTCGATTGGCTCAGTTCTAGCAACCAAGTTTGCGGCAGAGGCTGCCAAGTATTTTGACGCAATTGAGATTATTGAAACCCACCACACTAAAAAACTCGACGCCCCATCTGGAACTGCGCTGTTTACCGCGCAGGAAATTTCAGCCGCTAGAAAAGGTCGGGATGCTAAACCGGTGACGGCAGGGAACCCCGCCCCGGTTTTCAACGGAGTGCCAATCACAAGTTTGAGAATTGAAGATGCTCATGCAGAGCAAGAAGTTTTGATGGCCGGTCCTAATGAAACTCTGTACTTCAAGCACGTAGTTGATTCGCACGAGGTCTACGCTCAGGGCTTGCTGCTGGCTATGCGAAAAAGCCCAGGCCGCACTGGTCTAACCGTTGGGCTATTGAACCTGCTCGAGGAAAAGTAGTTGACCTCAGCTAAATTCGGCGCACTGGTTATGAGCGCTCTAGTGCTTATGTATTTGGTGCTGGTGGCCGATCGGTCATTTGCCCTTGTTGGTTCCGGAGAGCCAATCGGTATTGCAATCGGCTCCCTGATGCTGTTTTTACCAGCGATTGCTTTTTGGGGAATCTTTATGGAGCTGCGTTTTGGGCTGCGGATCGAAAAGCTAGGCGATCAACTAAAAAAGGAAAACGCTTGGCCACAGTTTCCGTTTGAGCTTCGTCCAAGTGGCAGACCAACAAAGGAATCTGCTCAAGAAGTTTTCGAACAGTTTCGTCAAAGTGTTGAAGCAGATCAAACCAATTGGAAAGCATGGTTTGCTCTGGGATTGGCATATGATGCTGCGGGGGATAGGGCAAGAGCCAGGAAGGCCATGAGGCAGGCCATCACTTTGACCGGCAAGGGTCCAATTAGCTAGTTCCGTAAGGCTCGGCGCGGAATTGTCTTTGGAGTTTCGAGGCAGTAGCTAAGCTAGTGGGAATGTCTGACGTAATTTTTAGATCCGATGTCACGGTCGAACTGGTTCGAGCGAATGCTAGCGACCAGGACGTGCTTTTTGCTGCTCGAGTTTCTACTCAAGGCGAGCAGTCCCTAGAGGCTGCAACCGCAAACCAGGATGCCGAGACCGACAAGCGTGATCGAGGTCTGATCAATTACCTGATGCGCGATCGTCACGGATCACCGTTCGAGCACAACTCAATGACTTTCTACGTTCAGGCACCAATTTTTGTATTTAGAGAATTCATGCGCCACCGCATTGCAAGCTACAACGAGGAATCCGGTCGCTACAAGGAGCTTTCCCCTGTTTTCTATGTTCCAGGTCCAGATCGCAACTTGGTGCAGACCGGTAAGACCGGGCACTATGAATTTCTTCCAGGTTCGGCCGAGCAGATTGCTTTGGTTGAGCAGGAAGCCAGAACTGCTTCTATAACCGCATACGAGTCATACAAGAGAATGCTGGAAGCCGGAGTAGCTAGAGAGGTAGCAAGAATCGTGCTGCCGTTGAATATTTACTCGAGCATGTATGTCACCATGAACGCCCGTGCCCTTATGAACTTCCTGAGCCTTCGCACCAAGCGTGAAGGCACCCACTTCCCGTCCTTCCCTCAGCGCGAGATCGAGATGTGTGCTGAGAAGATGGAGGATGAGTTCGCAAAGCTCATGCCTTATACCTTTGAGACTTTTAATCAAAACGGGCGAGTAGCACCATAACTTGCCCTTGGGCTAGGGTTTAGGCATGACAAACACCAACAAGGACATCTTCGGCCAAGTCTTGGTCGCCCTTGTCACGCCTATGACACCAGAAGGTGAAGTCGACTGGGCTTCGACTGAAAAGCACATCGATTACGTAATATCCAACGGTGCCGACGGTGTTGTTGTAACAGGTACAACCGGTGAAACCTCAACCCTTACTGACGCCGAGAAAATCAAACTCGTAGAGGTTGGAAAATCCGTTGCGGCCGGAAGAGCCAAGATAATCACCGGTGGTGGATCAAACGAAACCGCTCACGCGATGCAGCTATACAAGCACAGTGAAAAAGCTGGCGCCGATGGCGTGATGATCGTGACTCCTTATTACAACAAGCCAACTCAGGCTGGAATCTTGACTCACTTCAGACTGATTGCCGATGCAACTGATCTGCCGGTAATTTTGTATGACATCCCAGGTCGCACTGGAGTCGCAATTTCTCAGCAGACTTTCCACAGAGCTGCCAAGCACCCAAACATTGTTGCGGTCAAGGACGCAGTTGGCGATCTGGCACAAGCTTCAAGAATCATGAATGAAACCGACCTGATGTATTTCTCCGGTGACGACTCAAATGTTTTGCCTCACATCGCAATAGGTGCAACCGGCCTTATCGGCGTGACCGCAAACGTAGCCCCTGCTGCGTACCGCGAATTAGTTGATGCCACTAACCGTAACGATTTTCACCATGCGCTGAAGGTGCACAACGCCCTGGAGCCACTTCAGCGCGCAATCATGACAAATGTTCCAGGAACAGTTGCTGCTAAGTATGTGCTTCACGGATTGGGTCAAATCGGCTCACCTCGTGTTCGACTTCCTTTGGTTGGTCCAGAAGATGATGAAGCCGCAAGAATTGAAGATGGAATTGAGAAGGTCGGAACAGTTCCGGGCTTGTCGTTTGCAAACTTTAGACCAGATAGAAATGCT
>WLFS01000050.1 GCA_009703635.1 Actinomycetota bacterium | reverse complement strand
CAGCCGGCACCTCAGTTCAGCCCCCCTCAAAGGCCCTGGCTCACGCTCAGAACAAACTCGTCATGAGACAAGCACTGGAGCAAATCGGCGCGCCCAACCCACGCTGGTTGGCAGTGTCGAGCGCATCAGAACTCGATACCTTCATAACTGAATTTGGTCCAGAGGTAGTTGTCAAAACTCCCATCGGTGGCTACGACGGTAAGGGAGTTCGGGTAGTTAGCTCCTCGGCTGAAGTTAGCGATTGGTTTGAGCCAGCCGCACTTGCTCTACTCGGCGGAAAATTACTGGCCGAAGAAAAAGTCAATTTCACCCGTGAACTTGCTCAGCTGTCCGCAAGAAATCCAAGCGGTGAGTTTAAGGCATGGCCGGCAGTTGAGACCAGGCAGAAAAATGGCGTGTGCTCAGAAGTGTTAGCTCCTGCACCAAATCTTTCAAATGAGTTGGCAGAACAAGCAAAAAAGATTGCTGAATTAATTTCTTCATCTCTTGGCGTTACAGGAAATCTTGCGGTTGAAATGTTTGAAACCGCCGATGGAAAACTTCTTGTGAATGAACTTGCAATGCGCCCGCACAACTCAGGACACTTCAGTATCGAAGGATCAACTACCTCTCAATTCGAGCAACATCTTCGGGCAGTGCTAGATCTTCCACTTGGAGAAACCACCTGCTCCGAACCTTCCGTGATGGTGAATCTGCTGGGTGTTTCCGATGAGGTTGATTTCGTTGAAAACTACCCCGAGCTGATGAAGCAGTTCGCATCTGCCAAGCTCCACTCCTACGGAAAGAGCCCTCGAATCGGGCGAAAGCTTGGGCACATCACCGTTGTCGGTGGGACCCAAGAATCCGCACTGGCTACCGCTCTGAAGGCTAGAGCTTTGATTCTGGGTGTCCGCTAAAGCCCAATCTTGGCTAAAATTGGTCAAGCGAGCTTGATTCAATTCGACGGGAGTCCCTAATGACCAATCCATTGGTCGGCGTTGTCATGGGCTCAGACTCAGACTGGTCGGTTATGTCCGATGCCGCTGAGGCTCTAAAGCAATTCGGTATCGAATACGAAGTAGAGGTTCTTTCAGCCCACCGCACTCCAGAAAAAATGATCGAGTGGGGCAAGGCCGCTTCCTCTCGCGGGGTCAAAGTCATAATTGCTGGCGCTGGCGGAGCAGCCCACCTACCAGGCATGCTCGCTTCCGTCACGACCCTGCCAGTAATTGGTGTCCCGGTGTCACTTAGCAAACTCGATGGCATGGACTCACTGCTTTCAATTGTGCAAATGCCAGCCGGTATTCCAGTTGCCACCGTCTCAATCGGCGGAGCAAAAAATGCAGGAATTCTTGCAGCACGAATTCTTGGAACAAACGATGCCGCATTGGAAAAAAAGCTAATCGAATACGGACAGTCACTGGCGTCACTGGTTGCCGAAAAGAACGAGCAGCTCAAAGCTGAAATTTCTAGAGGCGGAAAATGAATCTAGCTGACTATGCACTATCGCATGGTCTGACACAGGTAGGCGTTCGCCCAAATTTTCGTGAGTACCTAAAGCAAGCCTGGGGTCGACGTGATTTTGCGTTCACGATGTCGCTCTACGCATCCGAATCCGCCAATGCTAGAACCAGACTCGGGCGCTGGTGGCTCGTGCTACTTCCTTCACTCCAAGCATTTGCCTACGGGTTAGTTTTTGGTTTGATTCTTGGAGATCTAAGACCAGCTAACTTCATTCCGTTTTTGATTACGGGTGTATTTCTGTTTTCATTTTTCTCAGGTTCTTTTTCCTCCGGTGCCAAGGCAATCACTTCCAACTCTGGTCTACTAAAAACCGTTGCCTTTCCTAGAATTCTTCTTCCGCTTTCGGCTGTAATCAGGGAGTTTATAAACTTCCTTCCTCAGCTTGCGATACTTCCGCTTGTGATGCTGGCTTTCGGTCAGCAAGTCACCTGGGACTGGTTGTACCTGATCCCAATCACATTTTTGATGTTCCTGTTCAGCACAGGTCTTGCCATGATCTCAGCTCGCCTAACCGTTCAGGTAAAGGACCTTGGCAAGCTCGTGCCATTTATAACCCGCATGATGTTTTACTCGAGCGGAATCTTTTTTGAAATTGACCGCATCTTTGCTGGGCACCCAGAGCTTATGGCGGTAGCGATGCTCAATCCGGTTTATGACTTCATAAGCCTTGCTCGCGGGGCTCTAATCAATGACATGCAGATGAGTCCGTTTTTGTGGATTGCAGCTTCATGCTGGGCGGTAGTCACTTTTCTGGTTGGAGTTCTCTATTTCTGGAAAGCCGAGGCTCGCTATGGCCGCGACTGATGCATCCAAGGGTAAACCAGTAGTAGTAGTTGACGATGTTCAAGTCATCTACAAAGTTTTTGGTACTGGTAAGAAAGCCAGAGGGGCGGGGGACTCGCAGGCAAAGAAAACTCGTATGCGCGAGGTCCATGCGGTCAAGGGCGTTTCCTTTGTGGTTTATGAAGGTGAAACCGTTGGAATTGTTGGGTCGAACGGTTCCGGCAAATCCTCTTTGATGCGGGCTATCGCAGGTCTTTTCCCTGCAACCAAGGGTGCTGTTTACACCTTAGGCAAACCCACCATGCTGGGCGTGGGCGCAGCGCTGTTGCCTAACTTGAGCGGTGAAAAGAACATTATGCTTGGCGGGCTCGCCTTGGGATTTGATAAAAAAGAAATTGCTGCAGCCAGCGAGTCGATTATCAACTTCTCTGGACTAAAAGACTTCATTGATCTGCCAATGCGCACTTATTCGCAAGGCATGTCAGCACGTCTTCGCTTTTCAATTGCCGCTGCCAAAAAGCACGACATCTTGATTATTGATGAGGCACTTGCTGTTGGTGATCGACAGTTCCGCATGAAGGCCGAAGCAAAGATTCGTGAAATGCGTCAAGAAGCTGGAACCGTTTTTCTAGTTAGCCACAACATGAAATCAATTCAAGACACCTGCAACCGCGTGATCTGGCTTGAAAAAGGTGAACTGCTGATGGATGGCGATCCAGTGCAAGTTTGTGATGCCTTTATTGCAGCCATGGATAAAGGCGACAGCGAATAGATGAGCAACACTTTCAAGTCTGTCACGGTGATGATGCCGGTTCGAAACGAGCAGGCTCACCTAGTTGCAGCAGTTGAGAGTGTTTTGTCCCAGAACTATCCTGGCTCACTTGAGATTGTGCTCGCGATTGGTCCCTCTATTGACCAGACAGACCGCGTAGCAAAAGAACTTGCTGCAAAGCATCCAAACCTAAAGCTGATTGAAAACCCTAAGGGTCTTACAACCTCGGGTCTGAATTTGGCAATTGCACATTCTTCTAGTGATGTAATCATTCGCGTTGATGCCCACAGCGAGCTGGCCGAAGGCTACATCTTGCGGGGTTTAGAGATTTTGCAAGAGAGCGGATCAGTTCTTGTCGGGGGAGTTATGAGCGCGGTTGGCAAAACCGCACTTCAAAAAGCGGTTGCATTTGGCTACGGCTCAAGGTTTGGCCTTGGCGGGGGTAGCTATCACGTCGGCGGCAAAGCCGGTGAAGCTGAGTCTGCTTACCTAGGCATTTTCGATGCCAAAGCCCTAAAGACTGTTGGCGGCTATGACGAGAAAATCATTCGTGGCGAGGATTGGGATCTCGCTCAGCGACTAAAGGCATCAGGCGGCAAGGTTTGGTTTAGTCCTGAACTAGTTGTGAAGTATTGGCCACGATCAAATATCAAGGCACTGGCTTGGCAGTTTTACTCAACCGGAGTTTGGCGCGGAGAACTAACTCGTCGAGCACCAGGCAAAGCATCAATTAGATACCTTCTTCCCCCGCTGGCACTTTTGACACTGGCGGCCTTAATGTCGCTTGCAAGCCTTGGAATTATTGGCGAGCTGGAGCTGATTATTCCTATCGCCCTTTATCTTTTGGTTTTAAGCTTTGCCTCAGCAACTGCGAAGCAGCTTGGAATTTTTGATCGCCTCGCAATCTTTGTTGCACTGCCGGTTATGCACTTGAGCTGGGCCGCTGGGTTTTGGGTTGGACTTATCTTTGGAGCTAGAAAGACTGTCGATGCGGGAGATAAGAAGTGAAGTACTCGCCCTCCAGAATTCTTGGCGCCCTGCGCAGACGTCAACTTGATTGGTTCAGGGGATCTATTTACCGCTTCTTTAGAAGCTCAAAACTTTCTGACAGCATCCTGTTTGAATCTTTCCAGGGCAAAGTAATCGGCGATAACCCTTACGCAATTTTCCAAGAAGTACTCTTACGTAATCCAAGCTTTGAACTGTTGTTTACTACTGGCTCAAAAACTAAAGCGCCCGAGGGAGCAAAAGGGGTTCGGCACGGATCAATTGCTTGGCTGAAAGCACTAGCTAGTTCGAAGGTGCTTGTAAACAACACAAATTTCCCGGGATATTTTAGAAAACGTCCAGGACAGGTATACATACAAACTTGGCACGGAACGCCTTTGAAGCGCTTAGGTCGTGACATAGTCGATATTGTTCCAACCGGTAGTTATCTTCGGATGATGGATCGGGAAGCTTCCTACTGGGATTTCCTGGTATCCCCGAGTGCCTACTGCAGTGAGATTTTTCCAAGCACCTTTGGCTACAAAGGCACCATCTTGGAAACTGGTTATCCGAGAAACGATATCTTGATCAACCAGGCATCAAAGCGGGATTTGATT
>WLFS01000005.1 GCA_009703635.1 Actinomycetota bacterium | reverse complement strand
GGTGCCTTCGAAGGTGAACTGAACATCGTTAACTGGTCTGGTTTCGTTGATCCAAAGTGGGTTGACCCATTCACAGCTGAAACTGGTTGTGTTGTTAACTCCCGCGTAGCTGGTACCAGCGATGAGATGGTTACCTTGATGCGCACAGGCGAGTATGACATCGTTTCAGCATCTGGAGACGCAGCACTTCGCCTAATCGTTGGTGGAGACGTACAGCCTCTAAACATGGATCTAATTCCTAACTTCAGCGATGAAATTGCTGAAGGTATGAAGGGTCAGATCTATGACGTTGTAAACGGTAAGCCATACGGTGTTCCAATCGGCCGTGGTGCAAACCTTCTTCAGTACAACGAGACCGTAACTGGTGGAGCACCAGAGAGCTGGGACGTTGTTTGGGAAGCTGACAGCCCATACGCTGGCAAGATCACCGCTTATGACGCACCAATTTACATCGCTGACGCAGCTGTGTACTTGATGTCCACCAAGCCAGAGCTTGGTATCACCAACCCTTACGCACTGGACGAGACTCAGCTTGCTGCTGCTGTTGAACTGCTAAAGCAGCAGAACGGCATCATCGGCGAGTACTGGTCCGACCCAGTAGCTCAGATCACTTCCTTCGTTGGTGGCAACACCGTAGTTGGAACTAGCTGGGAAATCTTGAAGAAGTTTGCGGCTCAGGACAACCTGAAGACCACACTTCCGAAGGAAGGTTCAACTGGATGGTATGACACTTGGTTGGTTTCAACCACCACGCCAAACTCGAACTGTGCTTACGCATGGATCGACTACACCAGCCAGGCAAGCGTTAACGGAGCAATCGCCATGAACTTTGGTATGGCTCCTGCAAACATTGCTTTCTGTGCAACCAATGCCGAGACTCAGGCTCACTGTGACCAGTTCGCAGCTGAAGACGAGGCGTTCTGGGATCAGGTATGGCCTTGGACCACTCCAATTGAGGAGTGTGTTGATGGACGCACTGACGTTAAGTGCACCAGCTTCCAAGACTGGACCAATGCTTGGGTGACCGTAAAGGGTTAATTCCAAAGCTTTGCCGGGTGGGGTAAAACCCCACCCGGCAATACCAATCTTCAAGAAAAATTCTTCAACTAAGTAGGTGAGAAATTGAGCGCAATTCAAAAGGTTCCTAACCGCCCACTTTCCACTTTCCTACACAAAAGACCTACCACCAGGCTTTTAGCCCTTCTGGCTTTGCCGATGACTTGGCTGGTTGGCGTTTACATAATCTCGCTTGCACTTTTGCTAGTGACAGCTTTTTGGTTTATCGATCCATACACTTCTAAGGTCATCCCTGGATTTACGCTAAATAACTTTGTAGACATCTTTTCTGTTCCGGCGTATTTCTCCACTTCCGTAAGAACTCTTGGCATTGCAATTGCCGTGACGCTGGTTTGTGTTGTTTTTGCTGTCCCTCTAGGGATTTACATGGCAAAGATTGCAAGCCCGTGGGTTAGAAGCATGTTGGCAGTCGCAATCACACTTCCACTTTGGGCTGGTTATCTGGTCAAGCTCCTGGCGATGAGACTTACCTTCACTGAAGAAGGTCTATTTAATTGGCTGATGGCGCCATTTGGAATTAGCGGTCCAGGTTTTGGAATCCCAGTCACAATCCTGACTTTGGCGTACCTTTGGTTTCCATACATGGCGCTACCGGTGTTCACAGCAATCCGGCAGCTGCCACTGAATTTGTTTGATGCTTCTGCGGATCTTGGCGCTAAGGGTTGGCCGACAGTTTTTCGCATGGTGCTGCCATTGATTACTCCGGCAATCATTGCTGGAAGCGTCTTTACCTTCTCTCTTAGCCTTGGTGACTATCTCGCGGCCAAATTTGTTGGTGGATCAACTCAGATGATTGGTTCAATCATCGCTTCGAATATCAACTTGAATCCACCTGTTGCAGCGGCATTTTCAATGGTGCCCATTGCATTTGTGGTTATGTACCTGATGGTTGCAAGACGAACCGGTTCACTGGAGAGGATGTAGACCAAAATGCTTAGATTCTCCAGAACCTCAAGGTGGTCATTGATGGCCATTGTCACCTTTGTGCTGATTTTTATGTACGCGCCGCTATCAGTTCTTATCCTGAATGCATTCAATGAGCGCCAAATCTCATCCTGGCCAATCAAAGAGTTTTCTCTAAAGTGGTGGTTAATCGCGTTTGAGTCAGAACCAATTCGGGCAGCTCTTATGAACTCAGCCATCGTGGCATTCGGTGCAATGTGCATCGCTATGGTCCTGGGATCATTGGTGGCATTTGCGTTGAGCCGGTATGAGTTTTTTGGTAAAGGCACAGTAAACCTTCTGGTCGTTTTGCCTATTGCCCTGCCAGGTGTTGTGACCGGTGTTGCCTTTAGCAACACCTATAGCAACTTCCTAACCCCTGCCGGTTTCCAGATTGGATACTTCGGCATGATTGTTGCTCACGCCACTTTTTGTATCGTGATGGTTTTCAATAACGTCTTCGCAAGATTGAAGCGAATGAACCCATCGCTTCAGGAAGCCTCTATGGATCTAGGGGAGGGGCTTTGGGGAACCTTCAGGCTTGTGACCTTCCCGCAGTTCAGAACTGCTTTTGCAGCCGGAGCCCTTCTTGCCTTTGCCCTTAGCTTCGACGAGGTAGTGGTTACGATATTTACTGCACCTCCAGGGGTTGACACCCTGCCGCTTTGGATTTTGAAGGAGATGGCGAGACCAAACCAGGCATCAGTTGTGAACGTGGTCGCCACAGTGGTTATTGTTCTGTCCCTGATACCTGTTTATGTGTCTCAAAGGCTCTCAAGAACCGAGAATGAGAAGTAAGCCCTAGCCGGTAAACTGAAGATCTGCCCTCGTAGCTCAGTGGATAGAGCAAGAGCCTTCTAATCTCTTGGTCGCAGGTTCGATTCCTGCCGAGGGCGCTACAAGCCCTGATTTTCGGGCTTTTTTCAAAATAACGGTTTTATAACGGGCCGTAATCAGGTAAACAACCTGTAGTTTAATCTGTTCATCGGGTGTTCACCCGCTATTTGAATAACTAAATTAAGGGGAAATCCTTGCGTAAAAGAAATCTAGTTGCAGCGGCTGTGCTGACTGCAACATCAATATTGCTGAGCGGCATTGTTGCAGCTCCTGCAGTAGCTGCTGACTCAGACAAGCTAATTGTTTGGGCAGACGACGAAAGAGGCAAGCAGCTAAAGCCAGTTCTTGACGGAAAGCTTTACGGTGGAAAGACACTTGAAGTTGTTACATTTTCCAGCAAGACAACTCTTGACGCCGCCCTCCAGGCAGCTACCGCTTCAAACGGTCCAGACATTGCGTTTACCCCAGTTGGTGAGGCAATAATCGCGGCAAAGAGCGGTAAGGCTCTGCCTTTCGTTTTGTCAGCAGCGTCTGCAGCAAACCTTCCTGTAGCAGCTGTTCAGTATGGACAGTACAAGGGACGTCAGTACGGTCTACCTCTAGACATCGACTCAGTTGCGATGATCTGGAACACCAAGTTTGGCGCAGCTCCAAAGTCATTGGCTGAATTTGCAACTCGTTTTGCAAAGGCAAAGGCTGACGGCAAGGCGAACTACGGTGCCTGCACATCCGATGGTGGATGGAACTCTGTGAACTTCATTAGCGCACTGGGTGGTTACTCACTTGGTATGAACGCCAATGGAACACCAAACGTTAAGGACGTTGGAATCAACAACCCAACCTTCATCTCTAACCTAAAGAAGTACGCACTTGCTGCAAACGGCAAGAGCAACGGACTTCTAAAAGTTGACTACTGGGAGACCTGTTCAGTTGACTGGCTAGCTGGTAAGGCTATGGCAATTGTTACTGGTTCTTGGAGAATTCCAGCTACCGATGCTGCGAAGATCAAGTACACCATTCAGCCATTCCCAACCCTTGATGGAACTGGTTCAGTTAAGGCCGTAGCAGGTTGGGGTGGTGCTTACATCACTTCATACGCGAAGGCGAATGGCAAAGAGTCTGCAGCTAAGGCGTTCATGAACTTCATGGCAAGCCCAGCTGGATCGACTTTGTACGCTGCAACAGTGCAGCGTCCAAGCCCTAACTCCAAGGTTGCTGCTAACCAGAGCAAGCTACTAAAGGGCTTTGCGCAGTCCATGGCAAAGACCTCAGTTCCTTTCTACGCCACCTTGTACAACAACAACGCGGGTGGAGCAGCATGGGGCCCTCTAATGGATGACGCTTGGACAAAGGTTCTTGTTCAGGGACAGGATCCAAAGACAGTCTTTGACAAGGCAGCTGTTGTTCTGAAGAAGAACTTCGCAGCCGGAGCTAAAGGCTAGTACCAAGTAACACTTGCAACTAAGTGAGCAGGGCCGAGGCGTTTTTGCCTCGGCCCTGTCCGCTAGTCTGAAAAGGCTTGGCCAAATTAGGAGTCAACATTGAAGTCTTTGGGGATTAGAAACACCTGGCTCATGGTAAAGATTTTGCTTCTGGGAATCTTTTCCTCGGTTCTAGGTTTTATGGCATTCATGGCCCTTTTGGCCGGAGAGTGGCTAATTACCTTGGTACTTATCGTGGTGATAATTCTCGGAAACTATATCTACCTTTCAAAGAAACCCGTTGCTGCAAAATTTTTCTACCCCGGCACAATCTTTTTAGTCATCTTCCTTGTTGTGCCAATTGGGTACACAGGATTCATGTCAACCCAGCTCTTCAAAACAGGAAACTTGATTTCTAAAGAAGAGGCCGTAACTCAGCTCAATGCCGTGGGGCTAACGCCGGCTGAGTCAGGCGTCACTTACGACATGGTCGTTGGGCGCTATGAAGGAAACCTTGCTGTTCTTCTAACAAACCAATTAGACGGAACAGTTTCCCTTGGTTTACGGAATGAGCTTCGCAACCTGAACGAGGGTGAATATGAGCTGGGGGAGCTTGGCTATGCGCAATCTACTGATGGATTCCTAGTTTTTGACCTTGCTAACGAACCTAACGCCGAGCAAATCCTGAGCGAAATAAAAATTCCAGTTGGAAATGATGTTTTTATAGCCTCTCAAGGCTTTGACTTTGCAGCGGAAATGATTGAAACATACCGGTACGATCCAGCAACGAACACCCTCGTCGACGTATCCACGGGATTCGTATGGGTTGACAACGGTGCAGGAAACTTTGTGAATCCAGATGATCCAGAAGAAAAACTCTTCCCTGGATGGCGGGCTCAGAATAGCGGCCAGAACTACCTGGCTTTGTTTTTGGATCCTCGATTGAATGGCCCATTCGTCTCAGTCTTTATCTGGACCATTGCCTTCTCAATTCTGACAATGATCACGATGTTCGGACTCGGTTTCCTTGTTGCGGTTGTTTTAGATAAGAAGATTCGAGGTCGAAACCTTTATCGCGCAATCATGATTCTTCCCTATGCCATTCCAAGTTTCATGTCGACGCTAGTTTGGGCTGGAATGTTCAATCGTGAAATTGGTGTCTTTAACGCGCTACTTGGTGCTGAAATCGATTGGCTGAACGACCCTTGGCTAGCTCGCGGAGCACTTCTCCTGGTGAACCTTTGGCTTGGATTCCCTTATTTCTACCTCGTCGCCACAGGTGCACTGCAGGCCTTGCCTGGAGAGCTCGAGGAAGCGGCTGTTATTGATGGAGCGACTTCTTCCCAGATTTTCTGGCGAATAAAACTTCCCCTCGTCCTTGAAATCCTCGCCCCGCTCCTAATTGCCTCGCTTGCTTTCAATTTCAACAACTTTAACTTGGTCTATCTGTTAACCCGAGGTGGTCCGACAGATAGCGTCGACGGGGAATTGGCAGGAGCTACGGACATTCTTATTACCTATGCCTATAAAACAGCTTTTTCAGGTGCAGAGCAGGACTTTGGCTTGGCTAGTGCGATTAGCGTGATCATCTTCCTGATAATCGGCGCCCTATCGCTGTGGAGCCTGAGACAGTCCAAGTCTTTGGAGGAGCAGAGATGACATCAATTTCAACGAAGCTGCCGATTAGACGTGCAACTAGACGAACCTCTTCAGAGGGCCCAAGGCACCTCTTCTTGTTGTTAATGATTGCATTCACGCTGTTTCCTATCTACGTTGTAATGTCGAGCTCCTTAAGCAGCTCAGGTGCGATTACTCAGTCATTGGTACCATCTGAGATCACTTGGTTTAATTACGAACGTCTTTTCACTGATGACACTGTGCCATTCATGACATGGATGGCCAACTCTTTCACATTGGCAATTGCAAACTCGGTGCTTTCGGTGGCCATCGGGGTTTTCGCTGCATTTGCGTTTTCTCGATTGAGGTATAGAGGCCGGAAGCAATCGCTACAAGCACTTCTACTTATTCAAGTCTTTCCGAACTCACTAGCCCTAGCGGCCATTTATGTTCTGATGGAGAGGATATATAGGGTTTTCCCTGAGATCGGTCTAGGAACCGCAGGGGGGCTTCTATTGGTTTACCTTGGCGGCTCTATGGGTGCTAATGCTTGGCTGCTAAAGGGATTCTTGGATTCGATTCCGATGGAACTCGATGAGGCTGCACGAATCGATGGAGCTTCTCCGGGTCAAGTGTTTTGGCAGATTTTCTTACCGCTTACAACACCAATTTTGATTGTTGTTGCGCTATTGACATTCATCCAAACCTTCAACGAATTCATTCTTGCCAGCGTGTTTTTGCAGGACGTTCAAACTCGCACAGTTGCAGTAGGGCTTCAATCCTTTATTGCAAGTCAGTTCAGCACCAACTGGGGCGCCTTTGCAGCCGGGTCAGTTTTGGCATCTATACCCGTTGTTCTTTTGTTCTTGAGTCTGCAGAGGTACATAGTTAGTGGAGTCACAGCTGGCGCGGTAAAGGGTTAGGGGTATCACCCATGCTTCGTCTACCTGAAAGCTGGGTCTGGGACTCCTGGTTCGTCTTCGATGGTGAAAACCACCACGCTTTTTACTTGAGAGCCTCCAGAGCCCTTGGAGACCCAAATCGCAGGCACCGTAGGCCGTACATTGGTCATGCCATCTCAAAGGACCTGAAGAACTGGACAGTGGTTCAAGACGCCATTGCACCATCTGACCCACCAGCTTTTGACTCCTGCACAAATTGGACTGGAAGTGTCGTACTTGGCGATGATGGCATGTGGTGGATGTACTACACCGGAACCTCACTTGATAACTGCATGTATGTACAAACAATCGGTGCAGCAAAATCTAATGACTTGATGACCTGGGAGAAAGTCTCTTCAGAAGCTTTGGTCTCGGCCGACCCAGCTCACTACGCCCCTTTGGACCCAGGCAAAGCTTTTGATGAATCCTTTAGGGATCCTTGGGTTTTCAAACACACCGATGGAAAATGGCACATGCTAATTACCGCCCGATCAAAAGATGCAGAGCTAGACCTAAAAGACAGAGGCACTCTCGGCCACGCCATCAGTGACGACATGTTGAACTGGCACGTTCAGCCAGCTCTTATTCAAGGGGCGACAGGATTTGGTCAGATGGAAGTTTTCCAGGTCGAAGAAGTTGATGGCAAAGCTGTTCTCCTTTGGTGCTGTGGTGAGCAAGAGCTATCTGAAGCTTCAAAGAAAAAGTTTGGTACAGGCGGTATGTTCTCGGTAGTCGGCGATTCCGTACTTGGACCGTTCGACACTTCCAAATCAGTTCGCTTTGATCACCCAAGCATTTATGCTGCGAGGATAGTAAATCACGATGGCGCTTGGTACATGCTTGGTTTCCGCAACGAAGAAGATGGAAGTTTTGTAGGCGAACTAACTGATCCAATTAAGGTGAAGATTGCTGGAAGCGGTCTAGTCACCGCCTAGCTGAAAACAAGTACATCTAACACCGGGGAACTCGAGGACCATCTTCTAGACTCTGAGGGTGATTGCTTTTTTCCCCGGCTTGCTTACGGGCCTATCCCTGATTATTGCAATTGGGGCTCAGAACGCTTTTGTTATTCGACAAGGCCTAACAAAAAAACACGTCCTACTTGTGGTTGCCATCTGCGCAGTCTCTGACGCTCTTTTGATCGTGTTGGGTGTGGCAGGCCTCGGAGCCCTCATCTCTGGGTTGCCTTGGCTGCTGGAGATAATCCGCTGGTTCGGGGTCGCATATCTGACTTGGTTTGGAATCAGGTCTATTCGCTCAGCTTTCAAGACTCAAGCCCTCGATGCTTCCGGGGTTCAAAGTGCCAGCGCTAAGACAGTGGTGCTTTCGGTGCTTGGTTTTACCTTCCTAAACCCACACGTCTATCTAGACACTGTTATTTTGCTTGGATCAATTGGCAATCAATTTGGTCCAGACAAATGGTGGTTCGCACTGGGCGGTGCGGTGGCCAGCATTTTATGGTTTAGCTCAATTGGTTTCGGAGCTAGAGCCGCATCGAGGTTTATGGCCAAGCCGGTGTTCTGGAAAGTACTGGACCTGGTGATTGCTGCAGTGATGTTTGGAATTGCAATTTTGTTGGCTTTTTACGCCTTCTGATTGCCCAAGGCTGCTAGTACCATTGGTCCATGCGCAAAATTCTAGGTTTGACCCGCTACGCGGTATTTGTTCCAGCTGTTGCTTCAATTATTGGAGCACTGCTCTTGATGGCGCAAGGGTCAATCTCAATTCTGATGATCGTGGTTGACGCAGTTTTGAACAACGCCTATTTGAAAGAGACAATCGTCGAAGTGCTGACAGCAGTAGACGCAATTCTTCTTGGAACCGTACTTCTTGTTATCGGATACGGTCTTTATGAACTATTCGTTGACACACGACTAGAGGTTCCAGAGTGGCTTGAAGTTCGTGACTTGGATGATTTGAAGTCCAAGTTGATTGGTGTCGTGGTAGCCATCATCGCCGTTGTTTTCGTTGGTGTCTTTGTTGACGTCAACCGCGCTGCAGACGTTGTTGCATACGGTGTAGGTGCTGGAGCACTTGTTGCAGGACTTGCCCTGTTTGCCCTTGCAACCCGCAAAGATGTCAAATCAAAGTCGCCGGTAAATAAAACCAAGTAGATACAAAAAACGCCAAAAAAGCTTGGTTTGGCTCTCTAAGGCCTGAAAATGACACACCCCTTAGTCTTCAAGGTTCCTAGTTGGTCAAATCTTTACCATTTAGTCGCACAACGCTGAAATTTCTGCGATTATTGTCTTTCAACGTTCGCATAGCCATTGGGGTGAGTTAAACAGGTCTTTGGAAATAATCCTGCTGTTTTCTCTTATTCTCGTAAATGGTGTTCTTGCCATGTCGGAAGTTGCACTCCTAACTTCTAAGCGAGCCAAGCTCTCTGCCATGTCCGCAAAGGGTAAAAAATCTGCCGAGGCGGCCTTGCGTATCAGTGCCGATCCAACCCAGTTTCTCTCGGCTATCCAAATCGGTATCACCTCAATTGGTTTGCTGAGTGGAATCGTCGGAGAGTCCATCTTTGCTAAACCTCTGGCTATCTGGCTTCAGAGTGTAGGCGTTCCTGATGGAATTGCTGATATCACTGCCACAGTTTCTGTGGTTCTTATTGTGACTTTCGTTGCCATTACGGTGGGAGAACTAGTTCCAAAGCGCATCGGACAATCAAACCCTGAGGCCATTGCCGCAGTCATGGCTCGGCCGATGCTTATTCTCTCGATTGCTACCCGTCCTTTTGTGCTTATTCTCAGCGTTACAACCAATGCACTCTTGAGGCTTTTCGGGGTCGGTAAGCACAAGGAGGCCACCGTGACCGAGGATGAGATTGAAGCTATTCTCGACGAAGGTTCGGTAGCCGGATTGATTGAAGATCAGGAGCGAGAGCTAGTAAAGAACGTCTTCCGTCTGGACGATCGGAAGCTTGGATCACTTATGGTCCCTCGTTCTGAAATCATCTACGTTGACATCAACGCCCCAGAGGCTGAAAGCTTTGATCAGATCGCCCAGTCAGTTAGATCCCGCATCCCTGTTTGCGATGGTGACCTGGATTCAATCATCGGAGTACTTAGTGCAAAAACCGCGCTATCAACTGTTGCCAGGGGAGAAAAGCTCAGCCTTCAGGACAATCTTGAGGCCCCGCTTTACGTCCCAGAAACGCTTACCGGTATGGACCTTCTGGAGCAGTTCAAACAGTCTCGAACTCACATCGCCTTTGTAGTTGACGAGTATGGAAGCCTTGAGGGTCTTGTGACCATCCAGGATATCTTTGACACTCTAATTGGTGAAATTGTGACCGAAGGTGAAGAAGCTACCGATCCGGTTCAACGCGACGATGGTTCTTGGCTATTCGAAGGTGACACCTCGATACACGAACTAAAGGACTGCCTAGTCATTGAAGATGTTCCAGAGCAAGACAAGGGTCGTTATCACACCGTCAGCGGACTTATCTTGTTGTTGCTCGGCAAGATGCCAGTCTCAGGTGACAGTGTTGTAATTGAAGACTGGAAACTAGAAGTAGTTGACATGGATGGTCGTCGAATCGACAAAATTTTAGCCACTCGTATCATCTAGAATCAGGTTTCACCCTTTTTCGCCGCTGAAGTATTTCAGCGTAGGATTCAGCTAGACCCCACTTCCCAAGGAGAATAATTGTCAAACACTAATGCCCTGCTAGTTTCAGGCCCAACATCAAAGTTTGAAAAAGTGCAGGTGCCGCTTCGGCAAATTGGCACCGAGGGTGTTCACATCAAGATCCTTTACTCCGGAATCTGTCATTCAGATATTCATCAAGCCAGAAATGAGTGGTTCCCTGGAATATTCCCTATGGTTCCGGGCCATGAAATTACCGGAGAAGTAATCGGGGTTGGCTCAAACGTTGCGAAGTTCAAAGTTGGCGACAAAGTGGGTGTGGGTACCTTCGTAGACTCATGTCGGGAATGTGAGTATTGCCTAGAGGGAAATCAGAACTATTGCCTGACAGGCAACGTTCAGACCTATAACGGGCGTCACTACGATGGGGAACCGACCTACGGTGGCTACGCCCAAGAAATTGTTGTTGATCAGAACTACGTTCTGAGCATCCCAGAAAACCTTGATATGGCGCAGGCTGCACCGCTGCTTTGCGCTGGCGTGACTGTTTACTCACCACTTCACCACTGGAGCGTGGGACCTGGCAAGAAAGTTGCAATCCTTGGTCTTGGTGGCTTAGGGCACATGGCGGTCAAGTTTGCTGTTGCCATGGGGGCAGAGGTTTATGTGCTTGGAAGAAGCAAGGCCAAGGAAAAAGATGCCAAGGAATTTGGTGCCAAGGACTACCTACTGACTGAAGATGCAGTTGGGTCGCACAAGAACTTCTTCGACATGATCCTAAACACCACAAGCTCATCGGCCGATAATGATGCACTGCTTGGCATGCTGCGCATCGGAGGATCACTGGTCTATGTAGGCCTTGCAGGGGAGGCTCAGTCTTTTGACCCGTTCTCTCTTGTGACTGGCCTAAAAAGCATTGGTGGTTCAAACACCGGCGGCATCGCACTTACTCAGAAGATGCTTGATTTCTGCGGTGAGAAGACCATCGCCTCAACAATCGAGCTTCTCGATGCCTCGGATGCAAAAAGCGTTGATTCGGCCTACGAACGTGTTGTTGGTTCTGATGTTCGGTACCGATTCGTTATCGACGCCAGCACAATCTAAGAGATACCTGGCTACTTACTTTCCTACTTGGATTTAGTCCAAGCAGCTGTAGCCCATAACGCCCAAATGATCAGCAAGGGTTGAAACAGTAACCTGATAGCTCTTGCCTCATCGGTATTGAGACCAAACGCATCTGTTTGAGTTAGGTACTGAGATATGTTTCCCGGAAACACCGCAAGGAAAAACGCGGCCGTTAGCCAGCCAATTTGCTTTCTATAGCGAGCGATAAAGATAAGTCCTAAACCAAGGGCTATTTCCACAGCGCCTGAGGCCAACACGACAAAGTCCGGATCTAGTGGCAACCAAGGTGGAACCTGGGCTTGGAAGGCAACTCTTGAAAAGGTGAAGTGGCCAACTCCTGCATAGATTAGAGCCGTTCCCAATAAGTAGCGAGCAATGTGCCTAGCTGCGCTTATGTACTTCACTATTTTGACAGCGACTTATCGAAGAAGTCAGCCAGCAGCGCCGCGTAGCGATTGGTCTCAGAGAGCATACCTTCGGTGTGGTCTGATCCTTCGAAAGTTTCTAGGGTGATGTTAGCTCCGACGCTCTTTGCGTAGTTATAGAAATCAACTGAAGATTGGTAGTCCAGCCGCTGATCGATATCCCCGTGGAGAATCAACATTGGCCTTGCTTCAGCAGCCTCGATTCCTTGTACCACTGAAGTCTCGGTTAGGTTCACTCCGTGGAATAGCTGAGCTGAGATCAAAGCCAGCTGCCACAAGAACCCAGGAAAGCCCTGAAACTCAACTTCACGGGTTGCCGCAGCATTGAAATCAAAGATTGTTCCCTCCATGGCAAAAGCAGAAACGTTCTGGGTCTTGGCCGGCAGTAGTGAAGTAGCAACAGCCCCACCTGAAACGCCGAACATTCCAAGCGATTCAGGTTTGACGTCCTTATTGGAAACTAGCCAGTCTGCAACTGCTGCGAAGTCTGTTGACTCCTCCTGGCCGGCGGAGTGTCTTCCGTCGGTACAGGTTGACTCACCGGTATCGCGCGAGTCGACTAACAAAACATGGAAGCCGGCTTTGACGAGCATCGCTGTTGGAAGAAGAGTGTTGAAATCGCGCCTTGAGGTTCCGATGCCGTGAGTCACGATCACATTCTTGCCGTTTGACTCTTTAGGAGTAATCCACCAGGCCGATAAATTGACTTCATCACTGACCGGAATTTCAACGGCTTGGTAGCTAGCGTCAGTCATCCACCAGGCGCTTAGGTCATAACCTGCCCACTTGTCCCAGCCTTCACCGGGGAATGGGCCATTGCCCTTGGCGGGTGTGTAAAAAGACTCGGGTTTGTTTGCAAGGTCGTCTTCGTTAATGGCACAGGGAACTACAGTTCCTGACGTGTAAACGTAGTCACCTACTGCCAGGGCTCCGCCAGAAACGGTCAGAACCAATACTCCAGCTGTGATTGCTATCCACTTTGATGCGCGCATCCCAATACAGTAGCACCGCAGGTCCAGATTCGGACCAGTTGGTTTCTAGCGCAGTACAAGCCTTCTAAGCACTTGCTTGAGCCCCAGTACCGTCAGTCCAAGCACCAGGAAGAATCCTGTAATTGCCGCAATGTAGGTGAGCATCCCGCCAAGGCCCGCCTCACCGTTTGGATTGATGAACCAGTAGGGCCACCAGTTAGTTGCGATTCCGCGAGCAATCGAAAGCACTAACCAGATCAGCGGGAAAATCGCAACCCAAACAAATGCTCGAAGTCTGATTCGAAAAGCCTTAACTGAGATTAGATACTCGATAACTGCAAGTATTGGGGCATACGTGTGAATGATTTCGTTTGGAAGCACTGGCCAGGCATAGTCGCCATCTCGAACATCATTGGCAGCACCTGCCAAGAGTGCGTGGTAAACCACGCCAACAACAATTAGGGCCACGGCCATGCTGAGCCTTGCAATCTCGACCCACTTAGTGTCTTCAATGTTTAGTATGAGCCCAAAGCCAGTTGTAATCAGAAACAATCCGGCAACGATCGCTGTCACTATAGAAAAGTATGCGAAGTATTCAGCGGGCCTAAAGAGGTCATTGGCAATCCGGTCGGTGACCTGCCAGGTGACGCTTCCGATCAGCGCAAGACCAAGAGCCAGTCGGCTTGCTGCCAATGAGTATTTATACATAGTCTCTGACAATACCAATAGACACCCAACACTGCCCAATTGGTGAGCTCTTCCGCCGGTATGTCCTAGGGGATACAGGAAAGACCCTTAGCCGAGCAAATCCTTCATGTTGTTATATATGAGATTGGCAGCTCGCTCTGGCATCAGGCGAGATAGGAAGTAGATGGTCTTGGCGTCCTGGCCGATCAATACGTGAAACTTCTTGTTTTCTATGCC
>WLFS01000049.1 GCA_009703635.1 Actinomycetota bacterium | reverse complement strand
AAACCACCCAATAGCAAACCGACACAGCGACAATTTCCTTGGAAACTCCCGTGTTTTTGCTAGGCCCACGGGGCCCTTGCTGGCACACTTCTTGATAGGAGAAGACAAGCCATGAAAGACATAAAGTTCCTGGGCGCAGATGGTGACTTCCTATTGCTCGAAACCACCGAAGGTGTGAGGTATCGACTGTTAGTTGACGAAACTGTCAGGCGCGCCAGCCGAGGCGAAACGCAGTCGCAGCTCGACGCACCGACCCTCAGTCCTAGGGAAATTCAAGAAGAGATCCGAGTTGGCAGAAGTATCCAGGATATTATCGCCGCCAGCGGAGCTCCTGAAGAGTACATTCGCAAGTTTGCCCAACCGGTTCTGGATGAACTAAATCATGCCGTTCTAAACGCCCTGACTGTCAGGCTTGAAATCGCTGGTGATCGATTCAATGAGCCAACCGCCCGAGAGTTTGGCGACATCATCAAATCAAGATTGGCTGCCAGCGGCGCAGGCATAGAGCGCTGGTCTGCTCTGAAGGCTCCTGATCAAGGCTTTTTTATCTTCTGTGAATTCGAGCTCAACGGCGAAACAAAGAAGGCCACCTGGAGTTATAACCCGAAACGTCTCGCCCTGTCTCCGGAAAACGATGTGGCAATCAACCTCTCGTCCCAGGACAGACTTGCAAGCCAAGCACCAAGACTTCGACCGGTTGCGACAGAGCGAACTTCAATAACCGAGAGCCTGGGTGCAACTGTTGATCTTGTAAGGTCAATCCCTACCTCCGCAGCACCGCTGAATACAACTGCTTCCGAACCAGATGAATCAGCAATTTCTGAAACTGCAGATTTGCTCGACGCACTTCGAAAGAAAAGAAATGAACGCGAAAGCGTTGAGCAATTAGACCCACATCCTTCCACTGAAGGCTTGAGAATTGTTGAGTACGTGCCAGAGCCAGTAATTCTCGAGGACGAGCCAGAGCCTACGCCTGCACCAGTAAGTACTGACTCATCGAACGCACCGAAGCGTGGGCGTGCATCTATCCCAAGCTGGGATCAAATTGTTTTTGGAACAAAGACTGAAGACTAAGCCTTCTTAGAACACCAGCAGTGGAACTTCCCACTCGGCTTTACTCATTCCACCGTGTTGGCCAATCATCGACATCGATTTCACTTTTGCAAATTCTCGATGGTAAACAACTCGATTGCCCTTAGGTAAAAGCACCAAATCAGGGGCAACTTTCTTAGCCGATTCACTAAGTGGCTGGTACCAACCGGCATCAACTAATTCCTGTATTGTCACAACTTCAGCCTGGGACCCTAAATCAGCCTGAAGTGCTTCGCGCTTGGCGACTAGATCGACTCCAGCTTCAAAGTACAAGAATCCAACTCTGGGATCTCCCCCAATCATGGCAAGGTCCCTCATTGACTCGAAGTGCTCAAGATAGACGTGTGATGTTTGGGCAACATCAATCACACCGTGATCTGCTGTCAGAATTGCGCCTGCTGTTTTTGGGAGAGATTTCATGAAGGTAGCAAGAACCGAGTCAAGATCTTCTATCGTGTTTAGCCAGTTTTGAGATTGACACCCGAAGCGATGTGCGAGTTGGTCAAGTTCGGGAATGTAGAGATAAATCAGCGTGCCTGGATTTGTAATCTCACTTCTTGCAATGTCAAAACGCTCCTGCAATGTCTTGGCGGCCAAATACTTTGAAACCGGCATCGTGGCTTGAGTAAATCCACTTCCCTCATACTCCCCCGGGCCCACCGTAACGACATTCTTGCCAGCCTGTACCGCCTGCTCACTGATGGTCTGCAAATCTTGATACTTCTGAGGTGGGAACTCAGTGCCTAAGTCATTGAGTAAATTGATCGGCTTGGATACTCCTCGATCGAAGACGCGGTAGCCGATAAATCCGTGTTCACCGCTTTGTGTGCCAGTTGCAAAACTGGCCAGGCTTGTGGCGGTTGTTGTGGGAAAGCCCGAATAAAGAGATTTAGAAGTACTTAACTTTTGATTCAGAAATCCGGCGTGACCTCCGGCTGCTTTGATGTTTGCAACCCCTAGTCCATCGACGAGGATGACGAGATAGCTTTGCTTGGCTGGAAGTGAAAGTGGGTTTGGTTTGCCGTCGAGCGCAAGGAATGCACTGAGATAAGCCTCGGAAAGCCTCCCAAATGAATTTGGCACAGAAGGTAGCATCGAAGCTAAGTTTGCCACAGCAGCAGGAAGATCATGGCCAGAGAACAAATCGATAAAGTTCCGGAACGAATCTTTGACATCGACCTATCCAAGGAGATGCAGGACTCGTTCCTGGAGTATTCCTACTCGGTTATCTACTCCCGTGCCCTTCCTGATGCCAGAGATGGCCTAAAGCCAGTCCACCGCCGAATTGTTTATCAAATGGGCGAGATGGGACTTCGCCCAGACCGCGGTCATGTGAAATCAGCTCGAGTGACCGGTGAGGTAATGGGAAAGCTTCACCCTCACGGTGACAGCGCAATCTATGACGCTCTAGTTCGAATGGCTCAGCCTTTTTCCTTACGTGTTCCACTTATCGACGGTCATGGAAACTTCGGTTCCCTAGATGATGGTCCAGCGGCAGCTAGATACACGGAGGTTCGCCTTTCGTCAGCAGCTCTGGTGATGAACGAAGGGCTCAGCGAGAACGTCGTTGACTTTAAGCCCAACTACGACGCACAACTTTCCGAGCCAGAGGTGTTGCCAGCGGCATTTCCAAACCTGTTGGTTAACGGTGCTTCGGGTATTGCCGTGGGTATGGCAACGAACATGCCCCCGCACAACATGCGCGAGGTTGTGAAAGCGGCAATTTATCTTCTAAGGAATCCGAAGGCCACTCTCGATGACCTAATGGCTATTGTTCCAGCACCCGATTTTCCCAACGGTGGAATCATCATGGTCGGCGAAGGAATCAAGGAAGCCTACGAAACCGGTCGCGGCAGCTTCAAAACAAGGGCACGAGTGAGCGTTGAATCGGTAGCGCCGAGAAAGATGGGATTAGTCGTCACTGAGCTTCCATACCTCGTGGGTCCCGAAAAGGTCATTGAAAAGATCAAAGAGGGAGTAAATGCCAAGAAGCTCCAGGGCATTTCAGATGTTATTGACCTAACCGACAGAACCAATGGCCTAAAGCTAATCATCGAGCTCAAAACCGGCTTTGATCCACAAGTTGTTCTTGACCTGCTCTACCGCTACACACCAATGGAAGACAGCTTCGGAATCAACAACGTAGCTTTGGTCGAAGGTCAGCCCCAGACTCTTGGACTGCGTGATTTGTTGGGCGTATACCTGGCTCACCGCATCATCGTAATCAGAAGAAGAAGCGAAAATCGACTAGGAAAACGCCAGGCCAGATTGCATTTGGTCGAGGGAATGCTGCTTGCCATCGTTGGCATAGATGAAGTAATCAAGATCATCAGAGGGTCAGAGGAAGTCCAGGAAGCTAAGACCAAGCTGATGAAGAAGTTCAAGCTCAGCGACATTCAGGCTGAGTACATTCTCGAATTGAGGCTTCGCCGCCTCACAAAGTTCTCGAAGCTTGAGCTCGAAACTGAGAAAAAGCAGCTGCTTCTTGAAATCGCTGAGCTAGAGAAGATCCTCAAAAGCGACAAGGCCCTAAAGGACCTGGTCGCTTCAGAAATGGAAGAAGTAGCCAAGAGTTACGGCGACGATCGTAGAACCTCTCTTCAAGCAGAAGGCGAGATAGCCACTGAATCTGCAGCTACCAAGAAACTTGTCAACGCTGAGCTGACCGACACCCCCTCGGCTATCACCCTCACCGCTGCTGGGCGGGTATTTAGATCAGAAGATGCAAAAGAGCCCACAGTGAGAAAAAACGGCTACCGAAACTGGTTTGCTTCCACAACTAGAAGTGATGTGGTCTTTGTCACAGATGCCGGACGTATGCTTCGAACCCACGTCGGAGATATTCCAGTTGGCGACAGCGCAACCCATAACACAGGAACCCCGGCTGCTGAGTTTCTTGGCCTTGGTAAAAAAGAGAAGGTCGTGGCGGTATTCCCAGTCGATGAGAAAACCATTATTGCCCTCGGAACCAAAAATGGAATAGTCAAGCGGATCACCCCAGATTTCCCATCCAAGTCGGATTTTTCCTGCATAAACCTCAAGGGTTCCGACAAAGTAGTCGGTGCGGCCGCCTCGCTTGAAACTGACGAAGTAGTGTTCATTACTCAGGACGCTCAGCTACTGCGCTTTGATGCCAAGGCAGTCAAACCTCAAAGCATCAATGGCGCAGGCATGGCTGGCATCAAGACAGACTCAGAAGTTGTCTACTTCGGAGTTCTAAAGCCTAAGGAAAAGAACGTTGTGCTGACAGTTGCAAATAGCAATGCTTCACTTCCGGGAACTGACGGTGGCGGAATGAAGGTTACAAAGATCAATGAGTTCCCTAAGAAGGGTCGGGCAACTGGAGGCGTGCGCTGTCAGAAGTTCATCCGCGGGCAGAATCAAATCGTTCTTGGATACGTCGGTCCTGAAGGTTTCCAGCTAATTGACGGCAAGGGTAAAGCAATTGGCGTTGAGTATGAGCTTCAAAAACGTGACGCTTCGGGAGATCCTGCCCCAGCAATCAGTTTTGTCGGAAGAACTTAAGCGTCGATTCTTTCCCGCTCCAGCGAATCCGCTGAGTCAATAATGAAATCTCTTCTAGGGCCAACTTCATTGCCCATTAGTAGTTCAAACATCTTTTCGGCAGCTTCTGCATCTTTT
>WLFS01000048.1 GCA_009703635.1 Actinomycetota bacterium | reverse complement strand
TTAGTTTCCCCACTCGCCAGGAGGGCCTAGCCAAAGCAAGAAACCAAAGAGTGACACCACAAATACCGCCAGGGCCAGAACTAGTAAAACGGGACGGAAGATAAACCAGCGAAAGAGCTTGTCAAACCATGTGTTGTCTCTCGGGTCCTTAGTGCCCTCTATGCGCCACTCGCCATCGAGGGCGGAGCGCTTGTCGAGGTAGCGATCAAAAGGATAGGTAGCGAACGGCACAATTGCTAACACAACTGCCAATGCGGTTTGCGCAACTGGCCAGCGCTGATTAACCCCAACCAACACTGCCGTGACTGAATAGCCGATAAAAGCAAAACCGTGGGTTGCACCCGCAATTGTGAAAATATTCGGTGATAACCCAATTGTTTCGCGTGCCAAGATTGCGGCAATTAATAGTGCCCAGGTAAGCATTTCAATTCGAGCGAAGGTGCCAAAGATATCTTTAGGTTTTGCGTCCATACTCGAATCTTATTGCGACCAAGGTCAATAACACTCGAAGCTTGAAGCGGCGCTATCTGTTGAAATCACCCTCGTTGTGGGCTTGATCATCTGATCCACCGGATCCATAGAAAGTATCTGGATACGAAGTGTTGGGTGAGTAGCCATCGGGACCCGAATGGATATCACCCTGGGTCATTGATTCTTCTTTGGTCTTTGCAACCGGTGGCCGATAAACCGATGGGTCATAGCTGAGAATTCGGTTGAGCCAATTTAGGAATCCCACTTTTAGCTCCTGATTCCCTTTTTTGCCTCGCCCCAAATAAGTGCAACAAACATGGCCCCGATAATCAGGGTCGGAATAACAATCCAGGGCCAGATCTTGTTGAGCCAAAAAAGCATTACTTCTATTGTCTTCATGGGCCCCAAGCTAGTTGGAGCCTCTGACATCTATTGCTGGTCTTTGGTGAGCGCTTTGTGGATTTGAGCAGTTAGCGCCTCTATTTTGAGGCTGAGCTCGTGCACCTGCTTAGTCAAAGCCAGGTTTTCCTGGTCAATTTGATAGGTGTGGATTGCAAGCTCAGAGTTGATCTGGTCTTCACGCTTAGCGGCAATCAAAAGGATTGCTCCCTGAAGGGCAGCGACGCAGGAAAGAATCAGGTTCAGCAGGATAAATGGAAAAGGATCGAAGGCGCCATCAGAGTTGAAATACATCCAAACCGCAAGGAATGCTAAAGCGCCAAAGACAAACGGCCAAGACCCCATCGCATTTCTGAGCACATCCGCTGATCGCTGACCGAAACTGAGCTTCTCTTTCCCAAATTTTGTTGTTGCTGGGTGTTCGCTCCAACGGGCCATTTTTTCTCCTAGCTGAATTGCTTCCTGGTGTGAGCGAAAAAAGCTCAACTTACTTATAGCTTAGAAGGTTGCTTGCGTCTAAGCGCCTTCAGCCATCTCCTGAACTCCAGACTTGGTTCTAAGTTCAAGCTCTTTTACGAAGAAAGACAGCGCAAACCCTGCGACCAAGACAACACTTGCCACTAAGAAGACTTGGCTTGCGGATTGAGCAAAGGCCTCTTTGATCGGGAAGGCTAGCTCGGGGCTGATTTCTTCAAGAAATGAAGAGTCGGTGGTGACCATGGAATCGATTGAACCAAGATCCTGACCCATCAGAATTTCATTTCTCGGGTCTTGGATGATTCCCGGATTGTTGCTTACGGCCCGTTTGATTCCTTCAGCTATTTGTGACGCTTTGTCTGAAATTCCAGAAAATAAAATGCTCAAGAAAATTGCCACGCCAAGCGTTCCACCCATTTGACGGAAGAAAGTCGAAGATGAAGTTGCAACACCGATGTCTTTAGCCTCAACTGAATTTTGACTGGCAATTGTGAGAGTCTGCAGTAATTGACCTACTCCAAGCCCGAGTAGAACCATGCCTACTGAAACTTGCCAAATTTCCCAAGTTGCCTGGATGGTAGATAAGTACAAATAGCTCGAAGCGGCCAGTCCAGTGCCCACGTTCATGAAGATTTTGTACTTTCCGGTCTTACTTGTGATTCGACCGGAAATCATTGAAGCGCTGGCAAGGCCCAAAACCATTGGAATCATCAAGAATCCTGCCTCAGTGGGAGTTGCTCCATAGACAATCTGAAGAATAAGAGGTAGCGAAATAAGCCCACCAAACATACCTAAACCAACCACTACTCCAAGCAAAGTAGAGGTTGTAAAAGTCGAAGACCTGAAAATCTTTAGTGGCAACAGCGCCTCGTCTTTCATTTTATTTTCAACAAAAATGAAGGCTGCGATGCCCAGAATTCCAACGGCGGACAGCCCAAGAGTCAAAGCCGAGCCCCAACCCCACTGTCGACCTTGTTCTGCAACAAGAAGGATCGGGACTACCCCGAGGATGATTGTCACTGCGCCAAGCCAGTCAATTCTTGAAGGCTTAGCAAAGTGAGGCACATGTAAGAAAGTAAAGACCATAAACAACGCGATGAGCCCAATGGGAAGGTTCATCAAGAAAATCCATCGCCATCCATCGATCCAAAGAATCTCAGGTACGCCGGCAAATCCACCACCTATGATTGGGCCGATCACGCTGCTCGTTCCAAAAACTGCTAGGAAGAGGCCTTGATATCTAGCGCGCTCTCTTGGCGGAACAATGTCCGCAAGAATCGTCAACGCGAGTGCAAACAACCCTCCTGCCCCTATCCCCTGGAGGGCACGATATGCGGCCAGTTCAACCATTGAGGTTGCAAAACCAGCCGTGATTGAGCCGAGAATAAAGATTGTGATTGCAATAATGAACATTCGTCGACGGCCGAAAATGTCCCCGAGCTTTCCATAAATAGGAGTCGACACAGTCGAAGTGATCAGATATGCCGTTGTGACCCAAGCCTGGAGCTCAAGCCCTCTAAGGTCATCCGCAATAGTTCGCATGGCGGTTCCAACAACCGACTGATCTAGAGCAGATAAAAACATTCCGGACATAAGACCAACTAGCACCAGCAGAATCTGCCGGTGAGTCATGATCCCAGTTTTTGCGGATTCTTCAGCTGCTGCTTTGCGGTTTTTCGGTGTCAAAATTAGTCCTTCATTTGTTAGCCAATCGATTGGCTAGGGCTCAAGAAGTTTAGGCCTTAATCCAATGATCTCTGACACCTTGTAACGCGAGCCTCCACTCATTCGGTGCAACGAAAGCTTGTGCCCTGACCTTGGCAGGAATTGAGCGAAAAAGCGGTGTATTTCCTGCTCTAGATTAGGTGTCATGAAATCAATTCCACTCAAGAGCAGGCACGAGGCACTGGGAGCAAGCTTTACCGACTTTGGCGGCTGGGAGATGCCGGTTCGCTACAGCTCCGACTTAGCAGAGCACCACGCAGTTCGAAACGCTGCAGGACTTTTCGATATTTCTCACATGGGTGAGATCTTCGTTGAAGGCAAGCAAGCTTCTGAACTGCTGGACTTCGCCCTGGTGGGAGCTGCCTCAGAGATTGCAATTGGCCGCGCTAAGTATTCGCTTATCTGCAACGAAGATGGCGGAATCATCGATGACTTGATTGTTTACCGACTTGGTCAAAACGCTTTCCTGGTCGTCGCCAATGCCTCCAACCGCGAGGCCGTTGTAGCTGCTATACAGAAGCGTAGTTCCGGCTTTGATACAACAGTCAAAGACGAAAGCGGTGCTTGGGTACTTTTGGCAATTCAAGGACCAAACTCGGTTTCGATTCTCTCAACACTTACTTCTGACCCACTAGATGATCTGAAGTACTACGCAATCTCTGAATCCGAAATTGCAGGAGTTAAATGCCTTCTGGCTCGCACCGGATACACCGGTGAAGATGGCTTTGAGATCTACATTCCCGTCGAATCCGCAGGCCACGTATTTGACGAGCTAGTCTCTGCGGGATCTTTGCAAGGAATGCTCCCCACCGGGCTTGCTTGCCGCGATACCTTGAGGTTGGAAGCTGGAATGCCGCTCTACGGTCACGAGATGAATCTAGATGTCAATCCCTACCAGGCAGGATTCGGCAAAGTTGTCAGGTTAGATAAGCCCGGGGACTTTGTTGGCAAAGCTGCTCTAACGAAACTGTCTGAAACTCCCCCAACCAAGATGCTGGTTGGAATAGCTGGCGAAGGCAAGCGCGCAGCCCGGGCAGACTATGAAGTTTTTGTTGAAGGTTCCAATTCGCCGATGGGTGTTGTGACATCTGGGGCCCTTTCACCAACCCTTGGTTTTCCAGTGGCGATGGCCTACGTTGGTGCCGATTTTGCTCAAATCGACACGCCTATTAGCGTAGACATTAGAGGAGCTGCGACACCATTTACAGTTGTGAAACTGCCCTTTTACAAAAGAGCTAAGAACTAACCAACCCCTATAAAGGAAAAATCCAGGATGATCAACCGCGAAGGTCTGAAATACACCAAAGAGCACGAGTGGCTGTCAATCGAGGGCGATGTTGCCACCGTTGGTATCACTGAGTACGCAGCCGAGAAGCTAGGCGACATCGTTTTCGTTGACCTACCAAAGGTTGGTTCCTCTACTACTTATATGAAGATCTGCGGTGAGATTGAATCCACCAAGAGCGTCGGTGAGCTATACGCACCAGTTGATGGCGAAATCGTTGAGGTCAACGATGTCGTGTCTGGCAACCCAGAGCTTGTAAACCATGACCCTTTCGGTGCCGGCTGGCTAATCAAGATCAGATTTACTGAACTACCCACCCTGCTTACCCATGAGGAATACGCTGCGCTAACCGGAGAGGGCTAAGTCAAAATTGCTTCCTGAGCACAAAGACTTCA
>WLFS01000047.1 GCA_009703635.1 Actinomycetota bacterium | reverse complement strand
ATGCAAGATGGCGACGTAGTGGAGTTTAGATTTAACGTTTAACTATGCAGCCACTGTACTTTGTAGAACGCACGTTCAAATTTCCCGTCGAAAGACTCTGGAGCGCTTGGACGCAATCCACTGAACTCGAAAGATGGTATTCCCCGGTATTTCTGAAAGTAATTCCAGGATCTGCCACCAGCGAGGCAGAAGTTGGAGGAACTTGGGCAATAGCCGTTGATGTTTCCGAGAACGGCTTTAATGCATACTTTTGGGGTACCTACTCCGCAGTCGAGCTTCACCAAAAGCTCGTCCATGATTTGAACTATTCGCAGGACGAACTTGAGTTTGCGCTCAGAGAACCCAGCCCGGAAGCTCATCGAATCGAAATTGATTTCAGCAATACTGAGGCAGGCACGCTGGTGCGCTTCTCACAGTTCGGTGAGATGGACAAAGAGCAAGCTGATGCCTCTAAAGAGGGTATGGAAAGCTACTTCGATAACCTGAATAGCTATTTGGAAGACCATGAGTAGTAAAGAAGTAGACCGGCACTTAGCGAAGATTCGTGAACCGCACTACTCAACACTTCAGTCTTTGAGGAAAACAATTCTTGAGGTTATCCCTGAGGCTGAAGAGGTTATCTCGTATGGATTTCCTGGCTACAAGCTAGACGGAAAGATCATTTGTGGCTTTGATGCCTTCAAGAATCACTGCAGTTTCTTCCCTCATTCATCTTTAGTTATTCCTGAGCTTGAGAATGAGCTTGTGAATTACAAAACATCAAAAGGGGCGCTTCAATTCGGAATCGATAAACCACTTCCAAAAACTCTCGTGCGGAAACTAATCAACACCCGAATTCGTCTTCTAAGACAAGCAAATCGCTAGTTGAGCTGAAATTTCAACCGATGCTTTCCTGGACCGAAGTAATCTTCCAAGAGTCCGACCTGAACAAAACCAAAACTCTCAAGTAAACCTTGCATGGCGTGGTTGCTCGGGGAGGTCATGCAGGAAACTGCGACCATGTAAGGGCTTTGCGATAGCTCAAGCAAGAACCTCTCCATTAGCGCTTGACCTACGCCCTGGCTTCGATGCGAACCTGTTATGGCCAGAGTTAGTAGCTCCCACTCGTTTGAACTGATTTTGTCTAGCTGAAGCATTCCAGCAACAATGTTGTCTGCGATGGCAACAAACACGCCACCGTCTTCAACACCTGTTTCAATTTCTCCGTCCGGTGCTGGCTCTAGATCAGTGTTGCCTTTGGGGAAACATTCTGCGTCAAGTGCAATCAGCTCGGCCAGATCCGAAGGCACTGCGACTCTGACAATCAACTCCATGGCATTACAGTAGCAAGGGCTAAGAGCTGAGCTTGGAGTCAATCAACCGCTGGACTCGGTAGGGTTCTTCTATGACCGCACCAGGAAGTGCCGTAGAGCATCCGGATCGAAACCTCGCTCTTGAGTTAGTTAGAGCAACCGAAGCCGCAGCCATTCGTGCACATCCCTTTATTGGTAAAGGCCACAAAAACGATGCCGACAAGGCCGCAGTTGATGCGATGCGGGCTTTTCTTGGAACAGTGAATTTCGAAGGACTCGTAGTTATCGGTGAGGGCGAGAAAGATAACGCCCCGATGTTGTTCAACGGCGAACTGGTAGGCACTGGAATCGGGCCGAAGTGCGACATAGCTGTTGATCCGATTGATGGAACTTCTTTGACTGCGGCAGGTCGCCAGAACGCAATCTCTGTCATAGCAGTTGCCGATCGCGGCACCATGCTTGATGCCTCGTCTATTTTCTATATGAACAAACTAGTCACGGGTCCAGAAGGCGTTGGCGTCTGCGACATACGAAAGCCTGTGGGTGAAAATATCAAGGCACTTGCGAAAGCTAAGAATAAATCCATGTCTGAAATTGTTGTTGCCGTGCTAGATCGTCCAAGACACGAAGATCTGATTCGCGAGATTCGTGAAGCCGGAGCAGGAACGCGCTTGCTTTTGGATGGTGATGTGGCGGCATCAATTCATGCCTCGAGCCGTGAGTCAAGAATAGATATGTGCCTTGGAGTTGGTGGCTCACCCGAGGGAGTTGTGACGGCTTGTGCGGTGACTGCGCTTGGCGGATTGATTCAGGGCATTCTCATGCCTCGAAATGAACAAGAAAAAGATATAGGAATTTCTCATGGCTTAAAGATGGACCACGTCTATGAAGCCAACGAACTTGTTCGAAGCGACAACACATTCTTTATTGCAACCGGTGTCACAGACGGACAGCTACTTGAGGGAGTCCGAAGAAAAGGACCGATGATAAGAACTGAAAGCGTGATTATCCGCGGGCGAAGCGGAACCATCCGGAGAATTGTTGCAGAGCATAAAGCCTCACGCTGGAGCTAACTCAGTTCAGGTCTAATCTTCTAGAAAATCAATCACGGTTTGGTGTAGCAACTTGTTTGTAGCCAAGACACTAGAGGTGGAGTCGGAAAATCCACCTTCAAAGTCAGTAAGCATTCCTCCGGCTTGCTCGATGATTGGCACCAGAGCTGCAATGTCATAAATCTTGAGATCGTGCTCGGCCACAACATCAACTGAACCCTCCGCAAGCAGCATGTAGCTCCAGAAATCTCCATAAGCTCTGGTTCGCCAAACGGTTTCGGAAAGTTTTAGCAGTTGTGGCAGGTGGTGACTTGTTTGCCAAAGCTGCAGGTTGTTATAGCTCAGTGAGCAATTCTCGAGTTTGGAAACTTTCGAAACAGCTAGCTTTCTTTCACCACCGGTGACTGATTTGGTGTGAGCGCCGATTCCAGGAGCGGCCCACCATCTAGCGCCAAGTGCAGGTGCGGAGACAACCGAAACTGTTGGCTTATCGTCGATACTTAGGGCAATCAGAGTTGCCCAGACCGGAACCCCGCGAACAAAGTTGGCAGTTCCATCGATTGGGTCGATGATCCACTTTCTTGCGCTCTGGCCGCTGGAGCCAAATTCTTCGCCAACAATGGCATCACCGGGTCTTTTCAAGGCCAGCTGGGTGATTAGGGCCTGCTCCACGGACTTATCCGCATCGGTCACCGGAGACATGTCAGGTTTTGTTTCGATGTTTAGATCAAGTGCGCGAAAGCGAGGAAGCGATATTGCATCAGCGGCATCGGCTAGCTCAAGTGCTAGAGCGAGATCTTGATCGAAGGTGAACACCCTTACTAACTTAGCGAAGTCATAAGTCGGCGCAGAGAATCCACCCTGGATTCAGCCTGCGGCCCCAGTACTCCACTGGCAACTGCTTCATCGAGTGCGCAATCAGGAGAATCGGCCAGGTGAGTACATCCCCTAGGGCAGGAGCGGATTGTTTCCCAAAGGTCCTCGAATGAGCGCAGTAAGTTTTTAGGATCGATGTGGCCAAGGCCGAAGGATCGGATACCTGGGGTGTCGATAATCCACCCCTTCGATAACTTGATTGCTCGCACTGAAGTGGTGGTCTGTCGTCCTCGACCGGTGACGTCGTTGACAACCCCAACGGCTCGATTCGCCGAAGGTGCAATAGCGTTTACCAGCGTCGATTTTCCAACTCCCGAGTGACCAACCAAAACCGTAACCTCACCGGCCAAAAGCTCATGGAGTTTTCCAAGATCAAACTCGTCGGATCGAGTTTGAACCACTGGGATACTCAATCCGGCAAAGCTGGCAAGAAACTCGGCTGGATCCCGAAGATCGGTCTTCGTCACACAAATGATTGGCTTCATTCCTGCATCGAATGCAGCGGCTAGGTATCGATCAACTAGACGAGTTCTCGGCTCTGGGTTAGCCGCAGCGATCACAATCAAAAGCTGAGTGGCATTTGCCACAATAACCCGCTCAACCTGGTCGCTGTCATCAGCACTTCTTCGAAGTAGCGTGGTTCTTGGTTCAATGCGTACGATTCTTGCCAGGCCGCCATCTTCCCCTGTGATGTCTCCCGTTAGTGCAACTACGTCTCCAACCACTGGTCCATCGGTGCGCAGCTCTTTTGCGAGGGTGGCATTTAGCTTGATTTGAGAATCCAGCAAGAGAACTTGATAGCGATTTTTATCCACGCCAACTAGTAAGCCCAGTGCTGCACCGTCATGATCGGGTCGGATTTTGGTTCGCGGTTTATTGCCCTTGGGATTGGGTCTTACTCGAACATCGGTCTCATCAAGATCGTGCTCGCCAGGTTCTGGCTCGTAGAGCCAGCTCAAGTGTTCCTCTTTAGCATTTGCTCCCAAAGCGAAACAAACTCAGGGATGGTCTTAGCTGTCACTGAGATATCTTCAATTTCAACCCCCGGAACTGCTAGCCCGATAATTGCACCGGCGGTAGCCATTCTGTGGTCCTCGTAAGTTTTCCACGTCCCGCCGTGGAGCTTTACTGGCTTGATGATCATTCCATCTTCAGTTTCGGTGGCATCGCCACCGAGGGAATTAATCTCGCTAACGAGGGCCTTCAAGCGATCTGTTTCGTGACCTCGAAGATGAGCAACTCCACGAATCTGGGATGGTGATTTTGCTAGCGCAGCTAAAGCTGCAACTACTGGGGTTAGTTCACCGCCGGTTGATAGGTCAATATCTACTCCTTGAATGGTTCCAGTTCCAGAAACCACCAGGTCGTTGCCAACTCTTTCAACGCTTGCACCCATTTGCTGCAGAATGCCGTCGAAGTCATTTCCGACTTGGGTAGTTTTCTTGGGCCAGTTTGAAATTGTGACTGAACCGCCAGCGACCATGGCTGCTGCTAGAAACGGACCAGCGTTTGATAGATCGGGTTCGATTATTACTTCGCCGCCAGAAATTTCACCTGGTT
>WLFS01000046.1 GCA_009703635.1 Actinomycetota bacterium | reverse complement strand
CCTCAGATTCCCCATCCAGACGCCAGCGCCCAAGATCAACTGCAAAACCATTGGAGGATTTGGTGATGTCTTTTACTCCATCACGAGTTCCGACCGGAAGCGTGGCGCCATCCGTGATTGTTGCCAAACCGCGTTCAATCAAATACCTTGCGAATACGCGAATCCCGTTTCCACACATCTCAGCTGCTGAACCATCCGCGTTGTAGTAATCCATAAACCAAATAGCGTTTGGCTCTTCAGCCAAAATCGCCTTACCCTCAGGAAGGTTTGCTGATTTGACCACTCGAATAAAACCATCTGCACCGATGCCGAAGTGACGGTTGCAAATCCGGGAAATCTGGCCTTTATTTAGCGTAAGAGCACCCTCTGCGTCCAGAACCAGCACAAAGTCGTTGCCAGTGCCGTGGCCTTTGGTGAACGCAATTTTGGACATGTATAAAGCCTAGGACCGATTGCCCAAGATGCCATCGATGTGAATCAGTTCAACTGCATTTGCCAGAAGCTCTGTATCCAGTGCCTCGAGCCACTTAATGCGATCATCTCGCTTGAACCAACTCACTTGCCTCCTGGCATACCGCTGTGTCAGCTGAACCGTTGAAGCAATAGCTTCCTCACGGGTTAGCTCGCCATCTAACTCACCCAGTGCCTGCGCATAGCCAATGGCAACTGATGCAGTCTTGCTGTCCCTAAAGCCAGCTGGGATCAATGACGATACTTCCTCGACGAGTCCTTCTTCCCACATTTTCAAAACGCGCTTTTCAAGCCTTGGAAGAAGTTGCTCTCGTTCCATTCGGAGGCCAATTTCCAGAACCGGTTGCCAAGATTCAATCTCTTCAGGCAATGAAGCTGCGAACGGTTCGCCAGTTATCATCACAATCTCTAGCGCTCTGACAATTCGTCGCCCATTCTCAGGGATAATTCGGCTTGCTGCGATTTGGTCGAGTTCGGCAAGCTTTTTGTGCATATGAAGCGGGCCGTGGTCAATAAGTTCAGCCTCGAGTTGCGCCCTCAGTTCCTGGTCCCTATCGGGAAACTCAAAGTTGTTCAGGCAAGATGCCACATACAACATCGATCCGCCAACAAGGACTGGAATGATGCCGGATTCTTGGAGCTGAAGAATCTTCGCACGTGCAAGCCTCTGATATTCAGCCGCTGTGGATTCCTGAGTTATCTCAAGCACGTCAATTAGGTGATGTGTGATGCCTCGGCGCTGTGCGAGCGGAAGCTTGGCTGTTCCAATGTCCATGCCCTTGTATAGCTGCATTGCATCGGCATTTACGATTTCTGCTTTATGTCCAACGCTGTTGATGTACTCAGCGATACCAAGCGCCAGCTCACTTTTTCCTGTGCCAGTAGCGCCAACCACGGCAATTAGCTGTGAGCTCATTTACTTGACGCGAAGGGTTGGCAGTCCAAGATTTACACTCGAGACGCTCGCTGAATCCGTTGCGCAAGAAGAAGCACTGCCCCTCTCGAATGCATCCCCAGCGCGAGTTGGACGCACTGAATACCCAGCTGCTGGTTGATCCGCAAAAAGGAAGTATGGCTTGGCGTCCGTGACCATGACTGTGACCAGATCCCCTGGTCGAGGGTCTGGGTGTCCTGCAGGGGTTTCGAAGTGCACCAGGCGGTTATCCCTTGCCCGGCCGGTAAGTCTTTGAGTTTGGGAGTCCTTGCGACCCTCGTGGTTTGCGACCAGTACTTCAACGCTTTTACCGAGCTGCTTTTTGTTCTCTTGCCAAGCAATCTCATTTACGTGAGAGATCAATCTCTCGTAGCGGTCTTGAACTACCTCTTTAGGAATTTGGTTAGCCATTTCACCCGCAGGAGTTCCTGGACGAATTGAATACTGGTAGGTGTAGGCCATCGAGAAAGCGGACTCAGTTGCAACCCTCATGGTGTCTTGGAAGTCCTGCTCTGTCTCCCCAGGAAATCCAACAATGATGTCGGTAGTGATTGCGGCATCAGGAATGGCTTTTCTCACCCGATCAAGAATTACTAGGTATTTGTCGCTTCGGTAGCTTCGCTTCATGTTCTTCAAAACTTCGTTAGAGCCTGACTGCAGCGGCATGTGAAGGTGCGGCATCACGTTTGGGGTTTCCACCATCGCGTCAATCACGTCATCAGTAAAAGCGGCAGGATGAGGTGACATAAACCGGACTCGCTCTAGGCCATCAATCTCGCCGCAGGCCCTCAGTAGCTTCGCAAAAGCGCCACGTTCCCCAAACTCCACTCCATAAGTATTTACGTTTTGTCCCAGCAAGGTGATCTCAATCACTCCGTCTTCTACCAGCGCCTTGATTTCGCTCAGGATCTCGCCTGGCCGGCGGTCCTTTTCCTTACCGCGAAGCTGCGGAACAATGCAGAATGTGCAGGAGTTGTTGCACCCGACAGAAATAGAGACCAAACCCGCATAAACAGAATCCCGCTTGGTCGGCAGATTGGATGGGAATGTCTCCAGCGCTTCGATGATCTCAACTTGAGCTTCGCGGTTGTGCCTGGCGCGCTCTAGCAGAGTCGGTAGAGAGCCCATGTTGTGAGTTCCGAAAACGACATCAACCCAGGGGGCTTTTTTGATTATGGTGTCGCGATCTTTTTGGGCTAAGCACCCACCTACCGCGATCTGAAAATTGGGATTGGCCTCTTTTTTGGCAAGCATGGTGCCGAGGTTTCCATAGAGCTTATTGTCGGCATTTTCACGAACTGCACAGGTGTTGAAAACAACCACATCTGTTTCACCTGGAACTCCAGGTAGGTATCCCGCATCCTCGAGCAGCCCAGATAGTCGCTCAGAGTCGTGAGAGTTCATTTGGCAGCCGTAAGTTCGAACTTCGTAGCTGCGGGTTTGGGTAAGCATCAGAATTCTGATTTTACCGCGTGGGCCTCTGCTTCCCTAATGGCGGCAAAAACTACGCCTGAACCAAAGCCTCTTCGCTGTAAGAAGCCAACTAATCGCCGGTTTCTAACATCTGGGTCCAACTTAGCCAATTGGCCGAATCGCTTTATCGCAACCTCAGTTGCAACCGCCAACTCGTCCTCATCCGAGATTTCGGATGCAACCTGGTCAATCAGGTCCTTATCCAAACCTTTGTCAGTAAGTTTTCTTTTGACCATTGAGCGTGCCAGGCCCTTTGTTCGCCTCGAGGCGTCGACTAGCTGCTGGGCGTAAGCCGAGTCATCGATTAGCTCAACTTCTGTGAATCTTTGAATGACGTGGCTTGCAATTGCCGAAGGGATCTCGTGCTTTTCTAGGATCTCAGCCAACTCGAACGAGGACTTGGGTCCTCGTTCGAGTAGCTTCAGAACTATGTTTCGAGCACGTTCCTCGAGGTTATCTACCGACGAGAGCATTATTAGCTCGCGCTAGCTGCCTTTTTGGGTGCTGCCGGAGCTTCCTCAACTGGAAGGTCAGCAACCGCTCTTGGAACACCAACACCGAGCTTGGTCTTGATCTTCTTCTCAATCTCATTTGCAACCTCAGGGTTTTCAAGAAGGAAGTTTCTGGAGTTTTCTTTACCCTGTCCTAGCTGGTCGCCTTCGTAGGTGTACCAGGCACCGGATTTCTTTACAATCTCGTGCTCAACACCGAAGTCCAGCAAGCTTCCCTCGCGGGAGATTCCAACACCGTAAATGATGTCGAACTCAGCCTGCTTGAAAGGAGAAGCCATCTTGTTCTTGACAACCTTGACGCGAGTCCTGTTTCCAACAGCCTCGGTGCCATCCTTTAGAGTCTCAATGCGACGAATATCGAGGCGAACCGAAGCGTAGAACTTCAGCGCCTTTCCTCCAGCGGTGGTCTCCGGGCTTCCGAAGAAGACACCAATCTTCTCGCGAAGCTGGTTGATAAAGATCATGGTGGTGTTTGTGTTGCTTAGGGCACCGGTTAGTTTGCGAAGTGCCTGTGACATAAGCCTTGCCTGAAGACCCATGTGTGAGTCTCCCATTTCGCCTTCGATTTCAGCTCTTGGAACCAGAGCTGCAACTGAGTCAACAATGATTACGTCGATTGAGCCTGAACGAATCAGCATGTCTGCAATTTCCAGGGCCTGCTCACCGGTGTCGGGCTGGCTAACCAGTAGAGCATCGATGTCAACACCGAGCGCCTTGGCATATTCCGGGTCCAAGGCGTGCTCGGCGTCGATGAACGCAGCAATTCCTCCAGCGCGCTGGGCATTGGCGATTGCGTGCAGGGCAAGGGTGGTCTTACCAGAAGACTCTGGCCCGTAAATCTCAACAATTCTTCCGCGGGGTAGTCCTCCGGTACCAAGGGCTGCATCTAGGGCGATGGAGCCGGTCGAAATGACCTCTACCGGTGCTCGCTCATCGGAACCCAGGCGCATAACTGAGCCTTTTCCGAACTGGCGGTCAATCTGGGCTAGAGCTGTGTCTAGTGCTTTTTCGCGATCTGAAGCTGATGGCATCTTCTGGTTCCTCTTTCGATTCGTGATGCTTCCGACAATACTTTTGGCTACCGACACTTATGGGCTCAAAACACCAATCTGTGTATAACTCTGAGCTTTCAACTGCCTTGAAAGAACCATAGCAGCATTCGAACAAGATTTCGAGTGTTTATTTACTCGGCGTGTTGTTTTTTAGCTTTTTTGTCCAATCCGCTCCAGCGCTCCTGAGGGACCTGTTGGGCCCTGCAGATAGCCAGCCAAATCTGCCTGGGATCTTCGCCTTGGGCTAACAAAACCGAAGCGGTTTTATCCCCCAGCTCAAACAGGGCTAAATCACGAATTAGGACTTCAGAATGGGGCTTGCCAAACTCATCAGCCATCAGCTCATGGAACTGGCTTAGGCGCAATTG
>WLFS01000045.1 GCA_009703635.1 Actinomycetota bacterium | reverse complement strand
GTTGAGGGAAGAAAGATTCTGGCGGATGCAAATCACCCGCTTGTAACCGTTGTCGAGACCATGGACGAGGCTGCCGATAAAGCAGCTGAGCTAGCAAGCAAGTAGGGAAGCATCTAATGGCAATTTTTCTAGACCAGAATTCAAAAATCATCGTCCAGGGTATGACTGGATCAGAAGGTATGAAACACACCCAGCGCATGCTCAAGGGCGGCTCCAACATTGTTGGTGGAGTAAACCCGCGCAAAGCTGGCGAAACCGTTGAGGTTGAAGGCAAGACCCTTCCAATCTTTGGTTCCGTTGCTGAGGCAATGAAGGAAACCGGCGCGAACGTCACCGTTATGTTTGTTCCTCCTGCTTTCGCAAAGGCCGCCATGATCGAGGCAATCGATGCCGAGATCAAGCTTGCTGTTGCAATCACCGAAGGCATTCCAGTTCACGACTCGGCAGAGGCTTGGGCCTACAACGTATCCAAAGGACTCAAGACCAGGATTATTGGTCCTAACTGCCCTGGAATCATCAGCCCAGGAAAATCCAATGCTGGAATCACCCCGAGCGATATCACAGGTCCTGGTCCTATTGGACTTGTTTCGAAATCCGGAACACTTACCTACCAAATGATGTTTGAACTTCGTGATATCGGAATGTCAACTGCTATTGGAATTGGTGGAGACCCGGTTATTGGAACCACTCACATCGATGCACTCGAAGCCTTCCAGAATGACCCAGAGACCAAGGCAATTGTTTTGATCGGTGAAATCGGTGGCGACTCGGAAGAAAAAGCTGCCGCCTACATCAAAGACCACGTCACAAAGCCAGTGGTGGCTTATGTTGCCGGATTCACAGCACCCGAGGGTAAGACCATGGGTCACGCTGGAGCTATTGTTTCTGGTTCTGCCGGAACTGCCCAAGCCAAAAAGGAAGCCTTCGAAGCCGTCGGCGTCAAGGTTGGCAAAACCCCGAGCGAGACCGCGGCGCTTATGCGCGAGGTAATCAGTTCTTTATAAAGAACTCTTGTAAGTGAATAAGCCACAGACCTTCTTTCTCGCAGCATTCGATGCTGCGATTCGAGTGTTGCTGGGCTTAGGTGTGCTGCTCGGTCCACTAACCATAGTTTGGCTTTTCGAAAATGACGCAAACGTTGAGTGGCTTGTAGCCTTTCGGGCAGCGTCAGATTTTTGGCTACTTTCCCACGGCACCAGGCTGGTAGTTCCAGCCGGTGAAATCCTCGGAGTTGCAGTTCCAACTTTTGTCGTTGCACTGATTCCACTTGGAATGACGATTTGGTTCGCCAGACTCTATTACACCGCAGGTAAGAGATTCCTTGCCTCTTCAGCACTTTGGCCTGGGTGGCTCGGCGGAACTTTAGTTATGGGAATCGCATCGCTGGGAGTAAGTACCCTCGCTTTTGATCCAGCAATTTATCCAGTGACTTGGCAAGGCGTAGTTGTTCCTACCGCCCTATTTTTCTTCTTTCAATTTCTAGGTTCGGTTTTTGGTAAGCCTGATGAGCTCTTTGATGGCGACGTGCTTGACCAGGCCCCTGAGCGTGATCGAATCCGAAGGGCACTAAATGATTTCCGCCTCCGGATGCACTGGAGCATTCGTTCGCTAATTGCTCCTGCGCTTCGCGCAGGAACTTCCATAACGGTGATGCTGCTTATGGTGTCAGCTTTTGTGATTGCAATCCTGATTGGATTTAGTTGGATTGATATCACAAGGCTCTATGAAAGTGTCCAGGTGAGCGTACTTGGAGCGGTTGTACTGACAGCGGGGCAGTTGGCCTTGCTACCGAACTTGATAATCTATGGTGCGGCTTGGTTTACCGGTGTTGGTTTCTCAATTGGAACCGGTTCGTTGATCTCTCCTCTTGGTTCTCAAGTTGGACCGCTTCCTGCAGTGCCACTGCTTGGAGCACTTCCGGTAGGAAGACTGGATTTTGGCATGATCGCAATTGTGGTGGTTCTGCTTGCAGCCTTTATCGCGACTTTGTCGATTCGGCGATCGGCAGATGAGATCAGATTTGAATTTGCTACTGCGTGGTCAGCTGCTATTTCCTTAGGGCTTTCAATTGCACTAGTGACCTCGGTTCAGCTTGGGATACTTGCGGTGTTTGCCTCTGGAGGGGCGGGGCCTGGCAGGCTAAGTCAAATCGGGATAAACCCGTGGCTACTGATGTTGATTAGCTTTATTGAAGTTTTCGTTGTTGCCACACTCGCAGCTTTCTTTAGTGCCCGCCCAGCTGAGGCAAGCGCCCCAAAACCCAGACCAGTAAGCTAGCCGCATGTTGTCGGTAGTGGTCTTGATTTCAGGTACTGGATCGAACCTACTTGCCTTATTGAAAGCAATCGAGAATCCCCTCGTGCCGGTTCGCGTTCTCGCGGTAGGTTCGGATGGCGCAGCTCCTGGTTTAGCGCATGCTGACTTATACGGAATACCAACTTTCGTGGTTGAGCGCGGAAAATTTGCCAACCGTGAAAGTTGGGGACGAAGACTGCAGGAAACCGTCGAGTCTTATAACCCCGACCTTATTGCCTTGGCTGGATTCATGAAGATTCTTCCTCCACAGTTTATTGTTCGCTTCAGCCCAAACATTATTAACATTCATGCCTCAATGCTTCCTCTTTTCCCTGGGGCTAACGCTGTCCGCGACACATTAGCAGCAGGGGTTACCGAAACCGGAGCAACTATTCATGTTGTTGATGCGGGTATGGACACCGGTCCAATCATCGAGCAAAGGAAAGTGCCAGTGATGCCCGGAGATGATATCGCAACTCTTCACGAACGAATCAAAGTGCATGAGCGCGACATGTTAATTCAAACAATCATCGGTGTTGCTGAGAAGCGCATTGATCTAGCGAGCATTTAGAACAACGTCATGGAAAGCAAATACCTAGCCGCTGACTACCGTCACTACGACAAGATCCCAATCAAGCGCGCACTTATCTCCGTGTCAGACAAGAGGGGATTACTCGAGCTTGCCAAATCGCTAGCTACAGCTGGCGTGGAAATAGTCTCAACCGGTTCCACTGCAAAAACCATCGCCGATGCTGGAATCAAAGTCACCGAAGTTTCAAAGGTCACTGGATTTGAAGAAACATTGGATGGTCGAGTAAAGACCTTGCACCCTTCAATTCACGCTGGTTTACTTGCTGATCTTCGCCTGGTTTCACACCAAAACCAACTAAAGGATTTGAACGTTGAGCCATTTCAGTTGGTAGTTGTGAACCTGTATCCGTTTGTGGAGGCAATTACCGCCGGGGCAACCGGGGAGGCAGCCATTGACCAGATTGACATCGGCGGGCCCGCAATGGTTAGGGCATCCGCCAAAAACCACGCCAATGTGGCGATTGTGGTGGATCCCAGCAGGTACCCAGAAATCATCGGGGCTATACAAGAGGGAGGAACAACCCTAAAGCTGCGCAAAGAGTTAGCCCTGCTCGCTTTTTCCCACACCGCCAAATACGACACTGCCGTTTCAAACTGGATGGCCACTGCCGCCGACGAAGCTTGGAAGCTGGAAGCTGGAAGATCCACCGAGGAACCAAGCAAGAACCCGGGATTTGCAAAGACTCTTGAGATTCAGGCTTCTTTAGATTCGGTACTTCGCTACGGAGAAAACTCTCATCAATCTGCCGCGCTTTATAAAATTGCTGGACTAGAAGCATCTCTTGGAATTGCCCAATCAAAGCAATTCGGTGGCAAGGAGATGTCTTACAACAATTACGTCGACGCCGACGCAGCCCTTCGTGCAGCCTACGACTTCAATGAACCGGCAGTTGCCATCATTAAGCACGCCAACCCCTGCGGAATTGCAATTGGGCCCGCTAACTCCCCGGACCCAATTGCAGAAGCCCACGCAAAGGCTCATTTTTGTGATTCGATCTCTGCATACGGAGGAGTAATTGCAGCGAACCGAACTGTTAGCTTGGAGATGGCAAAACAAGTTGCGGACATTTTCACAGAGGTAATAATTGCACCAGGCTACGACTTCGAGGCTTTACAGCTTCTTCTGACCAAGAAAAACCTTCGAGTGCTTCAGCTACCACCGAACTATTCCAGAGAAGCTTTTGAACTCAAACAAGTATCCGGCGGATTGCTTTTGCAGGAAACCGATAGTTTTGAAAACTTCACCAGCAAGAACTGGAAGTTGGTTTCGGGGGTCAATGCTGATCCTCAAACTAGATCCGATCTTGAGTTTGCATGGCGCGCAGTCCGCTCAGTGAAATCAAATGCAATCTTGCTGGCCAAAGATGGCGCATCTATTGGCATTGGAATGGGCCAGGTAAATCGAGTTGATTCTTGCGAATTAGCAGTTTCCCGAGCCGGAGCTCGAGTTAGGGGAACGGTTGCTGCCAGCGACGCGTTCTTCCCGTTCGCTGATGGCCTAGAGCTTTTGCTTCGCGCCGGGGTGAAGGCAGTTGTGCAACCTGGTGGTTCCGTTCGCGACGACGAAGTTATTGCGGCGGCAACAGCAGCGGGCATAACAATGTATTTCACATCAGAGCGTCACTTCTTCCACTAGAACCCTTGTTTTAGGCGGAAGTTGGGAATTATCTGAGCTTCCTGGTGTTAGCCTAAGAGGCTGCCTTGCAAGGGCAGAAAAAGGCATTTAGAGGAATCATGAAACAGGCGAAAACGGTAGCAACACTGCTGCGCATTTTCCCCTACGCAAAAAAAGCCCTTCCGCGCATTTCTCTTGGAATAGTCGCTGCGTTAGCAGCCCATGGATTTGCTCTTGCCATTCCGCAGGTGCTTAGAGATCTAATCAATGACCTTGAATCGGTTAGAACTTTGGATGCTCTTTACTTCTCCGTAATTCTGGTTCTGATCATGGGAATTTTCGAAGC
>WLFS01000044.1 GCA_009703635.1 Actinomycetota bacterium | reverse complement strand
GCTGTGCTTGTTCCTGGGGGAGTAGTTCACTCCAATTTCTGATTCAAGCGAATGCGCTCCCAATCTGATGCCGCGCATTGTCTGTTGGGCCATGATTTCTCCTGGTTGCGTTTGGTTGACCAAATTAGCCAACGCTTAAGGCAACCAAGAGTTGATTCAGAATCATCCAAAAGCTGATGAGTTAACAGAAATCTCTCAGCTAAAGGTTTTGACCGCCAGATCGGTGCGATCGGTGACAATGCCATGAGCTCCAAGAGCAAATAGGTCCAGCATGGTTTTTGGGTCGTTTATGGTCCAATAGTGAACCTCAACACCCAAGGGCAAGATCTGTTCTAAGAACTTGGGGTGAGTGAAGTCGATAGCTAAAAAACTGATTGGTATCTGAAGTGCATCAATTCCGACTAATTGTTTGGCTAAAGATTTTTCCAGTCCGGCTCTAGCTAATAGATAGCTGAGTAAAACCTTAGAGCTTCCTGCTGAGGTTGCCAGGGGAGTAGGGGATATTGCGAGCGCACGTTTTCTTGATGCCTCGCTAAAGCTTGAGACCAGAACGCGATTTTCAGCTTTGAGCTTCAAGATTGTTTGAATTCCAACCGTCTCGGCCTCTGGGGTTTTTAGATCCAGATTGAACTTGGCCTCTGGGAACGCAATCAAAGCTTGTTCAAGAGTTGGGATTTTTCCCAAGTGAGGTAATTTAATTTGCTTGATTTGAGCCAAGTTCAGATCTGAAACCTTTGTCTTTTTTCCCACCAGCCTGGTTAGGTCTCCATCGTGAAACAGAACGGGAACTTTATCTTTCGTGACTTGAATATCTGATTCCAGATAATCTGCACCTGCCGCAAGGGCAAGCTCGAAGGATTGAAGAGTGTTCTCAGCAGCTACCGATTTGTCGCTCTGGAAAGTCAGTCCACGGTGGGCAAAGATACGCGGTCTAGTGCCAGGGTGAGTGTCTAGATAACCAGTAGTCTTCATAGGTGCGTCCTGAATCCAACCGTAGCCTGAGCTTTCGCCTTCTAATCCTTATCTTCGGATTGTTTGTTTACGGCCTAGGAGTCGCAATGACAGTTCATGCCAGCCTTGGAATTGCCCCCTGGGATGTATTCGCGCAGGGGATTTCAATACAAACTGGGCTAAGTTTTGGTGTTTCCACGGTGGTTGTCAGTGCTCTGGTGCTTTTGGCTTGGATACCGCTCAAGGTCAAACCGGGCATTGGAACTATTGCCAATGCAGTATTGATCGGGCTTTTTGCCGATTTTTGGCTGTTGATTCTTCCTGACACTTCGATCTACTGGCAAAGACTGCTGATCTTTCTAGCTGGCGTCGTAATCGTCGCTATCGCTACCGGTTTGTATATCAGCTCAGCCCTCGGATCAGGCCCAAGAGATGGACTAATGCAGGGGACAGCTAACGCTCTGGATAAGCCGTTCTGGATGATCAGAACAGGCTACGAAGGCACAGTTTTGACCCTGGGAGCCCTAATGGGAGGGCAGGTTAGGGAAGGAACCCTGATATTTGCCCTGAGTATCGGATATTTAGTTCAGTTATCCATGAAGTTCTTCAAAATCCCTAAGGGCTAGGGCTTTTGGCACTGATCAGACACCGAGAAACAGCCAGAATCCTGCTACAAGCCGATTCTGGGCGGTTTTTGCTGCTGTACTCGCTCTGGAGCCCAGAAAGTGCCTTAGAACCGCGCTGGATGAGCCCTGGAGGCGGTATTGAGCCCTCTGAGGACCTTCCCGAGGCTGCTAGCAGAGAGCTTCTTGAGGAAACTGGATTGATGGTTTCGCCAGATGCGTTGGGTCCAAAAGTGGCGGAAATTGAGTTCAACCAGCCATGGAAATCTGGCGACTTCGAAACTGGAATCGCCCATTTTTTCAAATTTCGAATCTCAGAGGAATTTGTGGTTAATCGTTCGATGTGGACGGCTGAAGAACATCGAGACATCTTGGACGTGCGCTGGTGGCTACCGAAAGACCTAAAAGCATCTGGAGAGACTGTGGGGCCGCCAGGGCTTGTCGACCTTCTGGTGGAACTGGGTTAGCTGAGTCCCTAGTGCCGATAATGTACATTATGTCAAGTAGTGAAAATGTGGCCCTTGGGGTCACTCCCCGCAAGGTTTGTAGTTTTACTGTTGGGTCGCTGAGACCCATTGCTCGATTTTTGCGGCGGCTTTGCCTGAGTCCAAAGCTTCAGTGACGGTACCTATAGCTGAATCAAATTGAGACTTGAGGCTGGAACCGGATAGCTGGGGGTTCTTTGCGGCCCGGTAAGCCACTACTCCCCCTGCGGCGTTCAAAACGACGATATCTCGGACTGCACCGAGGTTGTTTTGAGTCTTACCAGCGAATAGATCTCTTGCCACCTGGGCATTGTGTTGGGCGTCTCCGCCGATCAGGGAGTCCTGGGAGGCGGTTTTGATACCAAAGTCTGCTGGGTCTAATTGCTGTTTTTGGACCCCTTCAGGGTTCACAAACCACAGTGTGCTGGTTGTGGTGGTGGTTAACTCGTCCAGACCGTCATTTCCTCTGAAAACCAGCCCAAAACGGCCTCTTTCAGCCAATTCTTGGGCCATAAGTGGGGCAATATCAGCGTTTGCAACCCCAAGTGAGGTCGCTATTGGCTGGGCTGGGTTTGCCAAAGGTCCCAGAAAGTTGAAGGTGGTTGGAACCCCGAGTTGTTTTCGAATTGGAGCTACATGCCTCATGGCCGGGTGGAACACCGGAGCGAAAAAGAACGTTATTCCGGTTTCTTTGAACACCTCAGCTACCCGTTGAGGAGAAAGATCTAATTTGATTCCCAACACCTCGAGCATTTCCGATGATCCGGTCTTTCCCGATGCTGAACGAGAACCGTGCTTCATCACTGGTATACCTGCGGCGGAAGCAAGGATCGAAGCCATGCTCGAAACATTTACGGTGCCAACTAAATCGCCACCGGTTCCAACGATATCCAACGCATCGTTTCCGGTGTCCAACAAAACTGCCTGTTTGAGCATGACATCAACAAGACCTGCAAGTTCAGAAACCGTTTCGCCTTTGGAACGAAGTGCCAACATAAATGCAGCTATTTCCGCTTCACTTGAATCGCCGGCCATGATTTGCGACATCGCCCAACTCGCTTCCGAGCGCTCCAGGTCAGCTTTTGCGATTAGCTTTGCCAAAATGCTCGGCCAGCTTGGTTGCGGATTCATGTGTCTCAGCTTAGTGTTCGAAACTTGCGCGAACTAAGCCCAAATTGCCCAACTGACGCGGATTCAGGGGTTAGACTTAACCCATGACCTCAACTCCCTTGGCCCAAAATACCTCTGTGGTAATCAACAGGCCAAGCGCGACCTCAGTGGGAACGATTGTCTGGCTAGCCAGCGAGGTTATGTTCTTTGCGGGCCTTTTTGCTATGTATTTCAGCCTCCGCGCCAACGCCCCGGAAATTTGGGCCAACGATACTCAGATTCTGGATGTCGGATTTGCGCTAATCAACACCTTGATCTTGGTAGCGTCTTCGTTCACGGCGCAGTTTGGGGTGTTCGCCGCTGAGCGCATGCAGCCACGTGCCACCGGCAAATCCCCTGCCAAGTGGGGTCTAGTTGAGTGGTTCTTCATTAGCTACGTACTTGGAGCAATCTTCGTAGCCGGTCAGGTTCTGGAGTACGCCACCTTGGTGTCTGAAGGTGTCAGCATCAGCAGCAACTCCTACGGAAGCGCCTTCTACATCACCACCGGTTTCCACGCTTTGCACGTGACCGGCGGATTGATTGCATTCTTGCTCATCATAGGAAGAAGCTACGCTGCCAAGAAGTTTGGTCACGCAGAGGCAACCGGAGCAATTGTTGTCTCTTACTACTGGCACTTCGTCGACGTTGTTTGGATCGGCCTGTTCTTGATCATTTACGTACTGAAATAGAAAGAAGTCATGGGAAATCGCTTTAACCGCTCTCGAAGAAAGCCGCTGGCAGCAACACTAGTTATTGCCGCTGGACTTTTGTTTTCGGGTGGCGGATACGCAGTTGCAACTAATGTTGTGGCAACTACTGCTGCAACTGAGTACACCGCCGAGCAAATCTCCGAAGGTAGAAAACTTTTCCTTGCTAACTGTGCAAGCTGTCACGGACTAAATGCCGAAGGTTCTGCTGCCGGTCCGAGCTTGATCGGTGTTGGAGCTGCTTCAGTTGATTTCCAAGTTGGAACTGGCCGTATGCCAGGACAAGGGTCTGGCCCACAGCTTCCAAAAAAGAAAGTTCAGTTCACTGACGAGCAGATTACTTTGATGGGTGCCTACATTGCATCCTTGGCTCCTGGTCCTGCGATTCCAGAGCAGAAGTATCTTGAGGCAACTGGAGATGCCACCCATGGTGGAGAGCTATTTAGAATCAACTGCGCGATGTGCCACAACGCCGTTGGTGCCGCAGGTGCTTTGACCGAGGGTAAGTACGCTCCTAATCTTGAAGGTGTAGAAGCTAAGCACGTTTATGAAGCGATGTTGATTGGCCCGCAGAACATGCCGGTTTTCAACGATGCCAACATCACACCTCAGGACAAAAACGACATAATCACCTACCTTGCATACCTTGAGGAAAATCCATCGGCCGGCGGTTTTGAGCTTGGAAGCCTAGGACCGGTTGCCGAAGGATTATTTATTTGGATTTTTGGGTTGGGCCTGATTGTTGCCATCACGGTATGGCTTGGCGCCAAGTCGAACTAGGAAGGATGACGCTAATTGGCAGGTAAGGACTTAGAGAAGGGCTTGGAAGCCGAAGGCTTCGAGCACGACTTCGAATCCGGTCTGGCTGTAATTCCGCCAGACAAGATCAAAGACCCAGGTCTTGAGCCTCACCGCGTCCGGATGACCGACAAAGTTCCATCAAAAGCCAGGAACGCTGAGATCCAAGTAGCGGCTATGTTCCTAGTTTCCGTGCTGGGCTCATTTTTTGCACTCTGGGCCTATGTTGCCTTCCCGATCACCGAAGATCTTTCATCCGTTCGAGCCAACAACCTCTTTTTAGGTCTGGGTATGACCCTCTCGCTGTTTGGAATTGGTAT
>WLFS01000043.1 GCA_009703635.1 Actinomycetota bacterium | reverse complement strand
GGTGGCGACAAGGCCAAAGCTGCTGCTGCAGTGTCTGCAGCGAACCGCAAGCTAGACAAAGCTGTGTCAAAGGGTGTCATTCACAAGAACCAGGCTGCTAACCGCAAGTCAGCACTTGCCAAGAAGGCATCAGTCCTGAAGTAAAGATTTGTTTACGAAAAAACACCGAGGCCATTTAGGTCTCGGTGTTTTTTTGTCCTCTGTTAGAAAGCAGAAGAACCAGCTTCTCAAGTGCAAAAACCGGATCTCTTTCGGCTCCTTTTACCGCAGCGTCAGCGGTGGCTAAAGCCAAAACGGCGTTTGCCAATCCTTCTTCGCTCCAACCGGCCAGGTCCTTACGTGCCCGATCAATCTGCCAAGGCTGAGCACCAACAGTTGCTGCGGTTGCATATTTATTTCCATAGACCTTGGCCATAAGCCGAACCTTCATCGCAAAGGCGGCAACCACCGGCACTGGGTCAGCACCGGTAGTCAAAGCGTGGCGAAGCAGCGCTAAGGCTTCAGCACTTTGCCCGGCAAGAGCTGCGTCAGCCACCTTGAACGCGTTGGTCTCAACTCGTCCGCCGTAGTACTTATCTACTGTTGCTTCGTCGATTGATTCGGATTGATCAACCAGGAGCTGGGAGCAAGCTGCAGCAAGCTCCGATAGATCATCAGCAAAAGCGTCAGCCAAAGCTCTTAGGGCACCAGGAGTAATCTTCCTACCGGCAGATGCAAACTCAGACTGAATGAAAGCTGCCTTTTCGGAGTCTTTTTTGATCTCAGAGCAAGCTATCTCCACTGCGATGTCCGAAGCTCTAATTGCATCAATAAGTTTCTTGCCTCGAACACTCGAGGCGTTGTGACGAAGCACAATTGTTGTGTCCGCGCTTGGGTCGATTAGATAACTCAGCCCATCTTCAATTAACGCATCCGAGCACTTCTCAAAGCCCTCTATCAAAACAAGTCTTGGCTCCATAAACAGCGAAGGACTTGCCAGAGCGGTTAGTTGCCCTGAAGTGTAATCACTTGCGAGAAGCTCGTGAACCTCAAGACCGGCCTCTGATTTTCGAAGGAAATCTCGAATGGAACGAATGGCGCGATCTGCGGTGTAATCCTCTGGGCCAGAAACAAAAACAATCGGCGCCGGTTTAGCCTCGCGCCAACTAACCTGTTTTGCTTTTCCCACGTGCCTAGCCTACTAACCGCTTCCAGACCAGTTCAGCGCATCGCCTGCTACTGCAATTGCAATCGAACCATAGCTATCAGTTCTTAGAACCTGAGAGCCCGAACGAGCTAGAAGATCAAGTAATTCCTTGCCCGGGTGCCCATATCCATTTCCCTCACCAACCGAGATAAGAGCAAGCTCTGGCCGCAAGCTTTCATGAAGCGCTGCGGATTGATCGTTAGAGCCGTGATGAGAGACCTTGAGTATCAATGGCTTAGCAGAAGACCCAAGTATCTGATTCGCAGAACTGCTGATTCGCTGCTGGCCTGATTCCCCTAGGTCTCCAAGCAACAAAAGGTCGAAATCAGGCCCACTAAAAATCATCACAACCGATGCGTCATTAGAGTCCTTTGCCTCACTGGCTGTTTTGCTTGGAGCCAAAACCCGCCAGGAGAATTCGCCCAGCCGGCCTGAGATTTTCGGCTCAGCGGTTATCACTCGCACCTTTTGCTTAGTAAGCAGATCGAAAGAATCTTTTGTTGCCGGTCTATCATCTGGAAAGCCAGAGACTATTGCTGTTGTGACAGATCTTGAGCTGATGGCCCCCTTGATACCTCCAACGTGATCAAAATCAAAGTGAGTGAGCACCAATAGATCTACCTGACTTATTCGAAGCTCAGATAGGCAGTTGTTGATCATGGCGTCGTCCGAACCCACATCAATCACTGCCGTTCGACCAAGGGATTGAACAACCAGAGCATCCCCTTGTCCAACATCGCATGCCACCACCGCCCAGTCTTTGAGTGGCCAAGATTTGGGCAAAATCTCGGAAGCTGCTGGGATCGAAAACGTCCCCACCACCACCACAACTAGTGCCCCAACCCCCAGCTGTTGCATCAAAACAGTTGACCCCCGAAGCCAGGCAGCAACGGCAAATATCAAAAAGACGCTCAATATCGTTGCCGGCCAACCCGTAGCCCAAGGAAAGTAGGCCACCGGTAAGCCCGAAAAGAAAATTGCAACTGCTTCAATGACCCAGGTGCCAAGCGATGCAATCCAAGAAACGATTGCGACCAGTGGCGGAGCGATGGGAGTGAGCAAAACCGCAATCATCCCCAAAACTGTCACTGGCGCAACCATGGGACCGGCGAGCAAGTTCGCAACTACTGAATATGTAGGGAGCCCAGGTTGCAACTGCATAAGAAGAGGTAGGCAAAATAACTGAGCCGCTAAAGTCACTGATAAACCAAGAGCAAGTGGCATAGGCATACGTTTAGAGAATCTCTCAGCCATTGCAGGTGCCATTAGCAAAATACCCGCTGTTGCCAGAACTGATAAGCCAAAGCCAAACTCAACGGCGAGCCATGGATCTGAAATAAACAAAATTATGGTTGCAATAGCCAGAGCGTTCAGTGCCCAAGTGCGCCGCCCTAGGGCAACCATGACAATCACACTCGCTGCCATCACACCTGCTCGAAGCACGCTCGGGTCAGGGCCTATGAGCAAAACGTAAAGCCCCAATCCAACCAGTGAGATAACCGTTCGCCCAGTTCTACCAAATCGCAAACCCACCGCAATCAGGTAAACCATTCCAACCACAATGGCGCAGTTCGAACCCGAGACGGCAACCAAGTGTGTCAAGGAAACAATTCGCATTTGCTCCTCGAGTTCGTCACTCAGCTCACTAATTTCACCAATGGCTAGTCCTGCAACGAGAGTCTTGGCATCAGGGGTCACACCGGTTAAGTTCTTGACGTAGTTTGTTCGCAGATCATTGAGTATCCCTTGGGTATCTGGTGGCCGCGCAACAATCTGAATTTCCGATGTTGGTTTTACCAAGAATGCATCTCTTGAGTTTCGTCCTGCCGGCTCAAATTTTGCATCCATGCTTACCGTGACTCCGCGAGCAAGTTGTATCCCGTCATAAATCAAATAGCCACGGCCATCAGTGGATTTGCCATCAATAGATTTCAAAAACACTGCAACTCCGAAAACCGGGGTTCTATCAAAGTTTTGAAATATCTCTTTGGGGCGATTCAGAACCTCGAGCTCTACTTTGGCTTTGGTCTTAGCCTCTGCAAGCTGTATTAACCAGTCGGGCTTAGTTAGTTCGGTCTGCAGCCAAAGCGATAAACCACCCAAAACTAATGCAGCTCCTAGCAGGGCTGCTAGTGCCCGCTTGCTATCTCCAACAGCGACTGAAACCACAAAAAGCAGCGCTCCAAGTACAAGAGGTATCCAAACTGGCAGGTAGTCCAATGCAGTGAACAGGGCCAGAACCGCCCAGAGCCCAAGGCTTGCCAGGCTGAGCGTCACAACGTAATCAGATCGGTGAATCCGGCAAAAATGGAATCCCCGATTCCACTCACATTTAGAAGATCCTCTTTGGTCTTGAATCCACCGTTGGCATCTCGGTAAGCAATGATTCGAGAAGACAGCGCAGGTCCAATGCCAGGGAGCTCCTCAAGCTGTTGGGCTGTTGCGCGATTAATGCTGATTAGCCCTCCAGGTGCAGAACCGCCTGCTTCGGCAATCTCGCCTACCTTGAAGACCACGATTTGTTCCCCATCGGAAAGTTCTCTAGCGAGATTCACGCTCGAGTTGTCGGCATCGGCCGTTAGACCTCCGGCTGCAAAAACGGCATCGACTAGTCGCGCACCAAGTGGCAGTTGGTACATACCTGGAGTCTTGATTTCACCGACTATGTGCACATACAAGAACTGTTCAATAACTTCCGCCTCATTGAGACCCTCCGTGATCTCGAACTCACCAGTTGGAGCCTCAGGTCGATTGATGGCCACCAGCACCAAGGAGGCAACAGCAACTAGGGCTGCAAGTGAAATAAGTAGTTGCCTGGATACTTTTTGATCGCCCGAGAGAGCCGAAATTAGCTGCGTCTTGAGCCAGTCCATTGCTCAAAGATAAGAAGTGAAAGCGCTGCTAGAAAGCCCTCGGGGCTAATCTGTGCAAAAGATTCTAGCTAGTAGCGATGTTGACAAGCTTCGGAGCGCGAACAATTATGTTCTTGATTTGCTTGCCCGCAAGGGCGTTCTGGACATTTACAGATGCCATGGCCAATGCCTCAAGCTCAGCTTCGGTGATTGAAGAGGAGACTTCAAACTTGTCACGCAATTTGCCATCCACCTGAACCACGGCAGTCAGAGTGTCCCTGACCAGTAGCTCAGCGATGGGCTCAGCAAAGCCAGCCAAGGCAACTGCTGGCTTATGGCCAAGTAGTTGCCACATGTCCTCTGCTGTGTATGGCGCAAACAAGCTCAGCGCTTTGGCTACCGATTCGGTTGCTTCACGAACTGCAGGGTCTTTGCCTCCGGCTGGACCATCGATGGTCTTACGTAGTGCATTTACTAGTTCCATGATTTTTGCAACGCCCACGTTGAATTTGAAAGACTCGATCTGCTCTGGGAACTCTTTCAAGAAAAGGTGAGTTGCTCGCCGAAGATCTGCATCTCCAGTTGCAAAATCAACACCCGGTGCACTTTTCACATCCTGAGCGCATCTCCAGGCACGAGCTAAAAACTTGGCGCTAGCGGCAGGTGAAACATCGGCCCAGTCAATGTCATCTTCTGGCGGACCAGCAAAGGCCATGGTTAGTCGAACCGCATCTACGCCATGCTCATCTAATTGCTCTGAAAGTCGAACCAAGTTTCCACGAGATTTACTCATCGCGGAACCATTCATCAAAACCATGCCTTGGTTCAAAAGCCTTGTGAAGGGCTCTTCGAAATCAACGTAGCCCAGATCATGTAGCACCTTGGTGAAAAAGCGTGCATAAAGAAGGTGCAAGATTGCATGCGTGACTCCACCGACATACTGATCAACCGGCGCCCACTTCTTAGCTTCGTCCTTAGGGAAGGCCTCGGTGTCAGAGTTTGGCGAAAGGAATCTCAAGAAGT
>WLFS01000042.1 GCA_009703635.1 Actinomycetota bacterium | reverse complement strand
GACCCTGAAGACGCCCTCTTCAATTACTTCAACATCTGGAATCTCGCGGTCATATTCGTCAACGATGTCTCCGACCAGTTCCTCGATGACGTCTTCCATTGTCACAAGGCCAGCTACTCCGCCGTACTCATCGATAACCACTGCAACGTGGGTAGAGCTTCTCTGCATGTCCTGCAGTAGATCCTTTAGGGCCTTGGACTCCGGCACAAACACTGCCTTGCGAGCTAGCTGCTCTGTAGTTTTCTCAAACATCAGCTTTGGAGTTTCGTGAAGAACCTTTGCAACATCCTTCAAATACAAAATTCCAAGAATGTCGTCTGTGGTCTTTCCAGTTACTGGAAGCCTCGAGTATCCGCTGGACAAAAAGATTGCCATTGCTTTATCAAGATCTAGATCCGCTGACACAGTAGCGATGTCAATTCTTGGAACCATCACTTCTCGAGTGATGGTCTCCGAGAACTCTTCAACGGACTCGATTAGGTCTTGCTCGTATTCCTCGGCCTCAGTTGAGTCGTTGGACTTCTTACCAAAGAGCTTGGTAAGTGCCGCAATTCGATCAGAGATATTCATCTAAACCTTCTCGCTCTCATAGAAAGCCTCAAGAACGGATTTTTGAATGGCAAACATTTCCTTTTCCTCTTCAGGTTCCGTATGGTCAAATCCAAGCAGATGCAAGATTCCGTGGGCGGTGAGAAGCAAAACCTCGTGAATCATTTCGTGCCCGGCAGCTTCAGCTTGCCGCATGGCAACTGCGGGGCAAACCACAATATCTCCCAACAGTCCTGCAGGTGTTGGTTCGTGTTCGGTTCCAGGTCGAAGCTCATCCATCGGAAAGCTCAAGACATCAGTTGGACCAGGCTCGTCCATCCACTGGATGTGAAGTGCCTCCATGGCTGGTTCGTCAACGAACATGATGGCAAGTTCTGCCCCAGGATGAATCTTCATCCGATCCAAAGCGAATCCGGCAAGCTTCAAAACCCTAACTTCATCCACCGAGTGTTCGGTTTCATTGCTGATCTCAATACTCACTTCTGAGAATCCCTCTGGGCTTTCTGGGCAGCTGCCTCATCGTAGGCATCAACAATCTTTCCAACTAGAGGATGCCGAATAACATCCTTAGAGCTGAGTTTGGCAAAGTGAACATCGTCCACTCCATCGAGCACCTTGGTCGCAATTGTTAGGCCCGAAGCTCCGCCAGGAAGGTCAATCTGTGTGATATCCCCTGTGATAACCATCTTTGAATTAAAGCCCAGGCGAGTTAGAAACATCTTCATCTGCTCACCAGTTGTGTTCTGGGCCTCGTCAAGAATGATGAAGGAGTCATTTAGGGTCCGGCCGCGCATGTAAGCCAGAGGTGCAACTTCAATGGTGCCGGTGGCAATCAGCTTGGGAACCGAGTCTGGATCCAGCATTTCGTGAAGGGCGTCAAACAAAGGTCTCAGGTAAGGATCGATTTTCTCAGAAAGTGTGCCAGGCAAAAAGCCAAGGCGCTCACCCGCCTCAACGGCAGGACGGGTCAGGATGATTCGCGAAACTTCTTTTCGCTGAAGAGCCTGAACTGCTTTGGCCATTGCAAGATATGTTTTACCAGTTCCGGCAGGGCCAATACCAAACACGATCGTGTTTCTATCGATAGCTTCGACATAACTTTTCTGACCAGAAGTTTTTGGGCGAATCGACTTACCTCGTGAGCTCAAAATGCTCTGCGACAAAAGATCAGGCTCACTGCGGCTAAGATCGGCTGGAGAAACATCCCTCCCGGTAGTCACCGCTGCAATGATCTGCAGAACGCGCGCTTTGGCTTGGGCAACTTGGACACTAGGGCCTTTTATCTCCACTTGGTTTCCGCGAGCGGTGAAACGAACCTCTGGAAAGCCTTCTTCTATGGCTTTGAGTAAACGATCCTCAGGTCCGAACACAAATACTGGGTCCACGCCGGAAATCTCAACAGAGACAGTTGTTGAATCTTGGGATTCAGAAGCGGTCAAGAGCCGTCCTTTGCTGTCTCTGATAAAACATGAGCGTGAGCGTGAAACACAGTCTGCCCTGCCTCTGCTCCAGTGTTGAACTGAAGCTTAAATGACCCAGCGCTGAACTTCTTTGCCAGCTCTGTAGCTGTACTTAGTACCTCAGAGAGAATTTCTGGTGCATTATCGGCTAGCTCAACAACATCGCGGTGGTGCTGTTTAGGAATAACTAGAAGGTGCACTTTGGCAAGTGGGGCAATGTCCCTAAATGCCAGGGTGTTATTAGTTTCTGCAATGAATTCGGTTTTTATCTCTTGAGAAACGATTTTGCAGAAGATGCAGCTTGCTTCAGTCATGCTCATAAGTCTAGTTTTAGCCAGCGCGGCTAATTCCACTCCCCCAATTTTGCCTGCAGAAATGAAACCGCCGCCATTCCGGCAGTTGAAGTTCTGAGCACGCCTGACCCCATTCGAACCGAGCTGAATCCGGCGGTTGCAAACGCTTCCAGCTCTATTTCGGACATGCCACCTTCGGGGCCAACTACTAAAGCAACCGAGCCCGCAGTTGGCAATTTCACTTGGGCAATTGACTGTTTTGCCTCGGGGTCCAGAACCAGCACCAGCTCAAAACTAGATAGCCGTGTAATCAACTCTTGGGAGGTTTGAACCGGTTCAACAACCGGCACAAAAGCACGAAGTGACTGCTTGGCGGCTTCAGTCACGATTGTCTGCCAACGGGTTTGACCCTTAGTTTTCTTCTCGTCTTTCCAGATAGAAATCGAGCGGTCGGACTGCCAAGGAATCACTCCGTGCGCTCCAAGCTCAGTGCACCCCTGGATGGCCAGTTCGTCACGATCGCCTTTGGCTAGAGCCTGCACTAAATGCAGCTGGACTGAGGGTGCTGAAACTGACTCCACACTTTCCACGCTGATATCCAAAGTTTCCTTGCCAACTTTAGAAACTTTGCCGCGAATCTTTACTCCAGCTCCGTCGCTAACGGCGATTGCTTCGCCCGGAATCATTCGCCGAACACTCACTGCGTGCTTAGCTTCTGGACCACTTAGGACAAATGATGAACCCGCAACTGTGTCTTTTCCGATTGCGGCAAAAAACATCGGCTCAACCACGGCGTCTGCCCTGGAATGATCCCGACTTGCGAGCAACGAGGCCAGCTGTATCGGCTTTTCGATAACCGGCGAGAGTTCTAAAAAGTTCTTTCTGCTTGGAATCTAACTTGCTAGGAATTTTGACTTGGATGGTGACAAGTAGATCCCCTCGACCAGATTGACGCAATCTACCAAAACCTTTGCCCTTGACTGGAATTACATCACCGGTTTGACTTCCCGCTGGCACTTGAAGTTCGACCTCACCGTCGAAAGAATCAATCTTGACCATCGTGCCCAACACTGCATCGTGCAGTGGAACTTCTAGCTCACAAATCAGTTCGTCGCCATTTCTAGAAAAGTACTGGTGAGGTTCAAGAGAGATATCCACATACAAATCCCCGCTCGGGCCTCCGCCAAATCCGACCTCTCCGGAACCGGCGAGCTGCAAGCGCAGTCCATCCTCAACTCCGGCAGGAATTTTCAGTTCAATATCCCGTCTTGCGCGAACTCTTCCCTGGCCGCGGCAAGTAAGGCATGGCTCAGGAATGATGTGCCCGTAGCCGCGGCAGGAGCCACACGGGCTTGATGTGACAACTGATCCAAGCAGGGAACGAACTTGAGTTTGAACTTGGCCAGCACCGCGACAAATGTCACATACCTTCGCACTGGTTCCTGGCTTTGCACAGCTACCGTTGCATGTTTCACAAAGCACAGCGGTATCGACCGGAATCGATTTCTCAACACCAAAAACTGCTTCCTCGAAAGTTAGCTCTACGCGGAGCAGAGCATCCTGACCTCTTTCAGCGCGAGAGCGAGGACCCCTTGAGCCGCCACCACCAAAAAAAGTTTCAAAGATGTCGCCAAAACCAAAGCCAGCTTCTGACCCGCCAGAGTCATAGCTTCTTCTTGACTGCTCATCTCCTAGAACCTCATATGCGTGAGTCACAGACTTAAAGCGTTCTTGGGCTTTCTCCGACGGGTTCACATCTGGGTGGAGCTCCCGAGCTAGCTTTCTGTAAGCCTTCTTAATTTCATCGGAAGAAGCATTTCGTTGCACCCCAAGGGTTTCGTAGTGATCTGCCAATTACTGCGGACCTCCGAGCGACTTGGTTAGATACCTAGCAACCGCTCTAACTGCGCCGATGTTTGATGAGTAGTCCATGCGGGTAGGACCAATGACTCCGACCTTGGCAATTTCGCTTCCTTGGTTTTCGTAACCTGATACCACAACCGATGTGGAAGAAAGCGCGTCAACACTGTTTTCTCTACCAATAAGAAGTGAGACCCCGTGCTGATCGGCTTGCATCTCTGAAATCAGTTTCAACAGCACAACCTGCTCTTCGATTGCTTCCAGAACCGGTGAGATACTGCCGGGGAAATCATCTTCACGCCTTGCAAGATTTGAAGTTCCAGCAAGCAGGATTTTCTCCTGGCTGTTTGCATCGACTAGTGCAAGCAGTTCAGGGGTGACTCGCTCAGCCAAGGGTTTGATTTTTCCGGTTGCCTTCTGAGCAATTGTCTTGGCAATTGCTGAAACCTCGGCAAGGCCTTTGCCGGTAAGGGATTCGTTCAGCATGTTACGAAGTTTTTCAACATCGCCGGCTTCGTAGCCACCGGGAATTTCTAGTACGTGTTGCTGGATTCGTCCTGAATCCGTAATCAGCATTAGAAGCAGGCGCTTTTCGTCGATGGAGATAATCTCGATGTGGCGCACCGATGCTCGTCCCAAACTCGGGTACTGAACGAGGGCAACCTGGTTAGTTAGTTGGGATAGAAGCCTTACGGTTTGACCGAGAGTTTCATCCAAGTCGGAGCTTTTAGACAAAAAACCTTCGATGGCAACTTTTTCGGCGGCAGAGAGAGGCTTAACCTCACTTAGTTGATCGACAAACATGCGATAGCCCTTGTCGGTGGGAACTCTTCCGCTTGAGGTGTGAGGTGCAACAATCAGTTCTTCTTCTTCAAGAATTGCCATGTCGTTTCGGATGGTTGCAGCTGATACGCCAAAGGAGTGTCGCTCAACAAGGGATTTTGAACCCACCGGCTCCTTGGATGCGATGTAGTCGCGAACGATTGCCTT
>WLFS01000041.1 GCA_009703635.1 Actinomycetota bacterium | reverse complement strand
GAAAAATGAAGTTCCTGCCGGGGGACTAGGAAACTTTCTAAGTTCATCCGATCTAAGCGGTGTATCCGTGACTATGCCACTAAAGAATGAGGCATTCGCTTTTGCCGCTAGTCACGATCGAGATTCACTAACTACTGGGGTTTCAAATACTCTGGTCAGATCTGCTAGTGGATGGCGCGGGTTTAACACTGACGTCTACGGCATCTCTCAAGCCATTTCCGATGTCTCTGAGCCAAGAAGCACTCTGGTTATCGGCTCTGGCGCCACCGCTCGATCAGGTTTGGTTGCTCTCGCGAAGCTTTTTCCTAAGACTGAAGTACAGCTAGTTAGTCGCAACCAGGAAGCCGTAGTTGAACTTAGAGCGTTTGCCGAAACGCTAAAACTTAGCTCGTCAATTCAGCCGGCAACAGTCGAGAGCATTTTGTCCTCAGATTTAGTGATGTCTTTGGTGCCGGCAGGATCCTTTGCTGAACTTTGGGAAGATCTTAGGCAATCTGATAAACCAAAGTCAGGCACACTTTTTGATGTTGCGTACAATCCGTGGCCGTCGAAACCTGCCTTGGCTTGGGATTTCTCAAAGGTTATCTCCGGCATAGAAATGCTCATCTGGCAGGCAATCGAGCAAGTCGAGCTCTTTGTCTCAGCCACGGGTACCACAAGCGAAATTGATAGAAGTGCTCTTTATTCAGTAATGAAGGAAGCCGTTTCTCACAAATAAGCGCAGTCATTGGCGGTCTATGCCAGAATTGAGTTATGTTGCGCTGGTTAACCGCTGGAGAGTCCCATGGACCTGAACTTGTCGCGATTTTAGAAGGATTACCTGCCGGTGTTCCGGTGACAACCGAGGACGTCCAGAATGCGCTTGCTAGAAGGCGACTAGGTTTTGGTCGTGGCGCGCGAATGAAATTTGAACTCGACGAGGTAAGCCTGAGCGGTGGAGTCCGTCACGGACTAACTCAGGGCGGTCCCATAGCCATCACGATCCAAAACACTGAGTGGCCGAAATGGGAGAAGATCATGTCTTCCGATCCTGTTGACCCATCGGAACTTGAAGGCGCCAGGGCCGAAGCGCTAACCAGGCCACGTCCTGGGCATGCGGATTTCACAGGTATGCAAAAGTATGGATTCTTGGACGCCCGTCCAGTTCTTGAAAGAGCAAGTGCGCGAGAAACTGCGGCCCGTGTTGCTCTAGGTGAAGTAGCGGCTAGATTCTTGAAATCACTTGGTATCGAGTTAGTCACCCACACTGTTGCTATCGGTCCGATTTCAAATACTGAGCTTTCGCTGCCCAAACCAAGTGACGTTAACGCTTTGGACGAGGATCCTGTTCGTTGCTTTTCCAGTAAGGTCTCTGCTGCCATGGTCGCCGAGATCGAGGATTGTCATAAAGCCGGCGACACTCTTGGGGGAGTAGTTGAGACTTTGGTCTACGGGCTGCCTCCGGGAATTGGTTCCTATGTTCACTGGGACAGAAGACTGGACTCGCAACTGGCAGGTGCACTTATGGGCATCCAAGCAATCAAGGGCGTTGAAGTTGGGGATGGTTTCGAAACCACCCGTCGACGTGGTTCTTTAGCGCACGACGAAATCGAAAAGGATGCTTCAGGAATTGTGCATCGCACATCTGGTCGTGCAGGTGGAATCGAAGGTGGAATGTCTACCGGAGAAATACTTCGCGTTCGAACCGGGATGAAACCAATCTCTACGGTGCCTAAAGCTCTTGCAACCATAGATGTTTCAACTGGAGAAGCAACCAAGGCTCATCACCAAAGATCAGATGTTTGTGCAGTGCCTGCTGCTGGAATTGTTGCCGAGGCCATGGTGTCCTTGGTTATTGCGAATGCAGTTCTTGAAAAGTTCGGGGGAGACTCAGTTGCTGAGACTAAGCGCAACATGCAGTCTTTCTTGGATAGCATCCCTGCTGCTCTTAAGTCATTTGAGAGCTGATGAATACCCCGGTGGTATTGGTAGGTCCCATGGGTGTTGGGAAAACCACAATTGGAAAAAAGCTCGCTAAGCAGCTTGGACTCTCGTTCGTCGATACTGACAAAGAGATAGTGAAACAGCACGGTTCAATTGCCAAGATCTTTGAAAAATCAGGTGAACAGCACTTTCGAGCCCTTGAGCACGAATTTCTGCTGGCAGCTCTATCAACTGGATCTGTTGTGGCTACCGGAGGTGGAGTGGTGACTCAAGAGAACAACCGTTTAGCACTCAGGGATTCTTTCGTGATTTACCTTTCGACTAATGGGCGACACATGGCATCGCGACTTTTGGCCGGGCGACGCCCGTTGCTCAAAAACGGAGTTGCTGATTGGAAACGTATCTATCAAGAGCGCAAACCGCTTTACGAACAAGTTGCTTCTGTAGAGATCGAAACCAGTTCAAAGTCCTTGAATACAGTGGTGTCAGAAATTGTTGAGTTGGTGAAAGCTCGTGCCTGAAATATCGAGAATTGTTGTCGGAGCCGAGAAACCTTACCCGGTTGTCATTGGTCGCTCACTTTTGGATCAAGTACCAGAGCACCTAAAAGGAGCAAAGAAGGTACTTGTTGTGCATCCGGTTGGACTTGCCGTAAGCGCAGAAGAACTGAGAGATTTCTTGATAGCTGCAGGCTTTGAGGTGTTGTTGGCGGGAGTCCCGGACAATGAAGAGGCTAAACGCATCGAAGTCGCAGCATTTTGCTGGGGCATCGTAGGAAAATCCGAGTTTTCCAGAACTGACATGGTTATTGGTTTCGGTGGCGGAACCATAACCGATTTGGCAGGGTTTGTTGCAGCAACTTGGCTGCGGGGAGTAGGTATCGTCCAAATACCAACGACCCTGCTGGCAATGGTTGATGCGGCAGTTGGCGGAAAGACCGGTGTCAATACCACTGAGGGTAAGAACCTAGTTGGAGTTTTTCATTCCCCGACTGCCGTGATTGTTGATTTAGAAACATTGAACACGTTGCCAAAGAATGAATTACTGGCAGGCTTTGCCGAAGTTGTTAAGTGTGGATTCATAAGCGATCCAGAAATTCTGAACCTTATTGAGTCGGACTTTGAACAGGCCGTTGACCCATCCACTGGAGCGTTTGAGGAACTTGTGCGGCGCAGTATTCAGGTCAAGGCCGACGTAGTGGCGGTTGATTTTAAGGAATCCGGTTTACGGGAGATCTTGAACTACGGCCACACGTTAGGGCACGCTATCGAGCTAGCTGAGCGTTATAAGTGGAGGCATGGGGCAGCAATTTCAATCGGAATGGTGTTTGTTGCAGAACTTGCTCACCTGAATGGGAGGCTTTCTATCGAAGCGGTCGCGCGCCATAGAGACCTTTTAGTAAAACTGGGGCTTCCGGTTAGCTACCCAGCAGAGAAGTGGCCTCAGCTGCTTGCAAACATGCAAATTGACAAGAAATCTCGGGGTGGAAACCTACGCTTTGTCGTTCTCGACGAGATTGCTAAGCCAACAATCATGCATGCTCCAACCGAGGAAATTCTCTTCGCTGCTTTTCAAGAGATAGCTCAGTAGGCTAGAGAAATGAAAAGCGTAGTTGTCCTAAACGGCCCAAACCTGCAAAGGCTTGGCTCCAGAGAGCCTGAAATCTACGGTGAGATGAATTTGGATTCTCTGACCAAGGAACTTTCTAAGCTAGCTGAGATGCTATCTATGTCCCTGCAGTTTTTGCAGAGCGATTCAGAATCCGCACTTATCGCGGCCGTTCATAAAGCTACCGATGCCAAGCATGACATTGTTATCAACCCAGCTGCTTTCACTCATTACTCATACGCATTGGCTGATGCCTGCAAGGCTCATACCGCCACCGGCGCAAAACTAATTGAAGTGCATATCTCAAACCCACACGCCAGAGAGGAATTCCGTCACAAGAGTGTCATCTCCGCTTCAGCAACCGGCGTGATTGCTGGCTTTGGGTTTGACTCTTACAAGCTTGCCCTTCGTCAGCTTGCAGGCTAAGACGCTAGAATCAAGTAATTCCAATAAACGAGACAAAAGAAATCAGAGTAAGCACGACTTATGGCAACCTCAAACGATCTAAAAAACGGACTAGTTCTCAACATTGATGGACAACTTTGGACTGTAATCGAGTTTCAGCACGTAAAGCCAGGTAAAGGCCCAGCTTTTGTCCGTTCAAAGCTAAAGAACGTCCTTACTGGCAAGGTTGTTGAGCGCACCTTTAACGCGGGTGTGAAAGTAGAAACCGCCAGCGTAGACAAGCGCGAAATGAACTACCTCTATAACGATGGCTCCGGATTCGTCTTCATGGACAACCAGAACTACGAGCAGATGACTCTGTCTGAAGAGGTAGTCGGCGATGCCAAGGATTATCTATTGGAGAACCAGGGAGCCGTTGTAGCCGTTTATGAGGGAAACCCAATCTATGTTGAATTACCAGCATCTGTTGTCCTAGAGATCACTTACACCGAGCCAGGTCTCCAGGGTGATCGATCAAGCGGCGGAACCAAGCCAGCAACGGTTGAAACCGGTCTTCAAATTCAGGTTCCATTGTTTATTGAGCAAAACGTTAAGGTCCGAGTCGACACTAGAACCGGCGAGTATCTCGGCCGCGTCACCGACTAGCTTGTGAGTTCCAGAACTAAATCCCGAAAGATGGCACTAGATGCCATCTTCGCTGCTGACATGCGCAAGCAAAATCCAATTGAGCTTCTTGATGTCACGGCTAGCACACAAGAGAACAGACAGAACCAAGGGGAGATTGTCGGCTACGCCCGCCAGATTGTGGAAGGCATCATCAGCTCCCACGCCGATATCGATGATCGAATTGCCTCTTTTTCGCACAAGTGGTCAATTGATCGCATGCCAGCTGTAGATAGGGCCATCCTTAGGGTTGCTGTTTGGGAAGTACTATTCAACGATGAGGTCCCTGACCCTGTGGCTATTGCTGAGGCTGTGGAGCTTGCCAAGGAATACTCCACAGAAGAGTCAGGTCTTTTTGTGAATGGATTACTTGCGGCAATTTCAGGGACCAAGACGGCAAAATAGCCGGATACTGCTAAGCTTTCCAAGAATCATCCTTTAACTACCGTCCTGTGAGGCGGAGAAGGAGGTGGGCGTTGACAAAACGCACCGTCTTGAGCGCCGATGACATCTCTCGGGCCATTACCCGCATATCTCATGAATTAGTCGAGGCCAATCTGGGACTTGAGAATTTAGTCTTGCTCGGAATACCAACCCGCGGTGTATTTATCGCAAACCGTCTCG
>WLFS01000040.1 GCA_009703635.1 Actinomycetota bacterium | reverse complement strand
GGCTAGTTCGCGAGTGTCCTTGAAGATTGTTGAGTACTGCTCGCCATCAAGCATGGACTGAACAGATGCAGTTTCTGCATCCTGGCCCACGATTGTTGGAAGAGTGTCCTTGGTGTAACCTGCGTCAACCAAAGCTGCGATAACTCCGCGGCTTAGACCGTCGTATGGAGATAGAACACCGTGTAGTGTGTCGTCAGCGTAATTTCCAACCAAGATGTCTTCCATACGCTTCTGAGCTACAGCGCCGTCCCAACGAAGGGTTGCAACCTGCTCGATGGTTAGCTGACCAGACTTAACAACTAGAACTCCAGAGTCAATTAGTGGCTGAAGAATGCTCATCGCACCATTGAAGAAGAAGAACGCGTTGTTGTCATCTAGTGAACCAGCAACAAGCTCAATGTTCCATGGGCCTGCTGCGTTAGGGCCGTCAGCTGAGGTTGAATCCTCAGATGCGTAAACACCCATTCCAACTAGTAGTGATGTTGCCTGCTGAACTCCAACCTTGAAGTTGTCAAAGGTTGCGTAGTAGTTCACGTTGGCGCTGTCACGAATCAAACGGTCGTAAGCGATAACTGGAACGCTTGCGTCAGCTGCTGCCTGTAGAACGTCAGTTAGCTGAGTTCCGTCGATAGCTGCGATGATTAGAGCCTTTGCGCCCTTGGTCAACATACCTTCAAGCTGTGATACCTGGGTAGGAATGTCGTCTTCTGCATACTGCAAGTCAACGGTGAATCCCTGTGCTTCTAGCTCAGCCTTGATTGACTCGCCGTCGCTGATCCAACGGGTTGATGACTGGGTAGGCATCGATACACCGATAAGACCGCCTTCAGCGGAATCTGTGGTTGTGGCTGCACAACCTGAAAGAACTAGTGCAGCAGCGGCAGCTACAGCAGCAATTCTTGTGATTTTCTTAAGCAACTGTGTTGTTCCTTTCGATTTGCCGACCGGACAGTCGAACACTTTTTTCTCAGAAGCGTCCATCTCAACTGAGTTGACCAACAGCTTCACTAGGAAGAAGTCGGTCTACCTCGTAAAAAATGAGCGAACAGAAAAACCCAACTAATTGGATTTGATTGATTGCTCACAACTTTGAGGGCGCTCCTAGTTTGACACTATTTACGGCCTCGGGTAGCGGTTTTTGGTCACTGTCCGTAAACGGTTTGGTAACGATTAAATAACCGGTCAATGGCTTCCTGGGGCAGCCTTTTTGGGCTTCCTAGGCCTTTAGCCAGGTGAGCTGATTTGGCCACGTCCTCGCACATCACGGCAGCCTTTAGGGCCGATGTGGCGTCCTTGCCGATGGTGAAGACCCCGTGCTGGGCCATCAGGACCGCTTTGGAGCGGTGCCCTGTAAGGGTCGAAACTATGCCCCGCCCAATCGAATCATCTCCGATCTCGGCAAATGGTCCAACTGGGATATCTCCCCCGAACTCATCAGCAATAGCGGTCAAGATGCATGGAATTGGCTCATTCACAGCCGCAAAGGCACTGGCGTAGTTGGAGTGGGTGTGAACCACACCTCCCACCTCAGGCATGTTTTTGTAAACGTAAGCGTGAGCTGCGGTGTCGCTAGATGGGGCGAAATCACCATCAATGACCTTGCCGTCAAGATCGCAGTAAACCATCGACTCGGTAGTTAGTTGGGGATACATCAAGCCACTGGGCTTAATCAAAAAGCCACCCTCGACGCGTTGGGAGATGTTTCCGCCTGACCAAACCACTAACCCGGCATCAAAGAGCTGATGATGCAAATTCAAAAGCGAAGCGCGCTGCTCTAAAAATTTAGCTGACACGTGATGCCTCTCTTCTCAACTGCTTTAGTCGCTTCATAACGTCATTGGTCCCACGACCAAAATAATCGTGCAGGGTTTCGTATTCCTTATACAAGAGATCGTACGCCTTTGCGCGTTCCTCGTTTGGTTTGTATAGCGCCGGTGTCACACTACCCATCGCATCCGATGCTTCCAAGACAGAGCCGTATGCACCAGCTGCAACTGCAGCGTGAATTGCTGAACCAAGAGCTGGACCCTGCTCGGAATTGATGACGCTTAGAGGCAATCTTGTGATGTCCGAGTAAAGCTGCATCAAGAAGGTGTTCTTTAGCAGCCCTCCGGCAACAATAAACTCCGTAACTGGAATTCCTGAGTCACGGAAAGTCTCAACAATCTTTCTGGTTCCAAAAGCTGTTGACTCCAAAAGGGCACGGTAGCCATCTTCGGCTTTGGTAGTAAGTGTTGCTCCGATCAAAACACCGGATAGTTCGTGATCAACCAACACCGAACGGTTTCCTGAGTGCCAATCAAGGGCAACTAAGCCATGCTCACCGACGTTTTGCTTTGCCGATAGGTCAGTTAGGTGCTCGTGGATTGATTTGCCAAGTTTTTTGGCATCTTCGAAGTAGTGGCCTGGAACCTGGTTATTGACATACCAGGCGAAGATATCTCCAACGCCGGACTGGCCAGCCTCGTAGCCGAAGTATCCAGAGACAATGCCACCATCAACCACCCCACACATGCCCGGAACCTCAGCCAACTTCTCGCCGTTCATCACGTGGCAGGTGGAAGTTCCCATAATCGCCACCATCTGACCAGGCTTGGTGGCCTTGGCTGCAGGGGCTGTCACGTGAGCATCAACGTTGCCTACGGCAACGGCGATACCTTCGGGAAGGCCTGTCCAGGCAGCAGCCTGAGCAGAAAGGGTTCCTGCCTTATCGCCCAGCTGTCCAATTTCGTGGTCAATCTTTTTAGCAAACGATGCGAAGTCAGGGTTTAGGGCAGCAAAGAATTGCTCCGATGGGTACTTACCGTCTTGCAAGTTACCTTTGTATCCGGCGGTGCAGGCGTTGCGGATGTAGTTTCCAGATAGCTGCCAAATGATCCAGTCGGCAGCTTCCACGAAGCGATACATAAAGTTATAGATCTCTGGATCTTCTTCGAGCAGCTGAAGACCTTTAGCTAGTTCCCACTCTGAAGAAATTTGTCCGCCGTAGCGTGGCAACCAGTACTCATCCATCTTTCTGGCGGTTTCATTGATGCGATCAGCCTGCGGCTGAGCGGCGTGGTGCTTCCATAGTTTGACGTAAGCGTGAGGTCTGTTTTTGAATTCTGGAAGGCTACTTAGCGGTGTGCCATCTTCGATTACCGGAACCATGGTGCAGGCGGTGAAATCTGTTGCGATACCTATCACTTGGGAAGGGTCGATGCCGGCAAGCTTCACTGCAGCAGGAACAGCATTTTTCAATACTTCGACGTAGTCGCTGGCATCCTGCAGGGCCCAGTCGGGAGGAAGTTGTTCGCCAGATGAGTTAAGTTTTTCATCCATCACTGCGTTCGGGTAATCGAATGCTGAGCTAGCAAGTTCTTCACCATCGGATACTCGAACTACAACGGCTCTCCCTGAAAGGGTTCCATAGTCCACGCCGATTACAAACTGCTGGTCCTTCATCGCTTTTCCTTCTCTTGATAAATCATGTTAACTGCTTTTAATTAGCTGGCATTGCTCAATGCCAGCTGGAATTTTGCAAAGGTATCCTGAGTTAGTTTCTCCCACGCAGCTTTTTCTGCCTGGTTCAAAGTCTTGGTGGCGTTCAAGGCGATGTCGGTACCATCGCTTCTCTCGGTCAAACGAAAGTCCAATTCTCCGTGAAGTTCGGTAAGCAAAATTACCCGCTTTGGAATATCGATCCGGGCGTAGGTGCCGCCGTAGTTTTCGCCCTCGAGAGAAAACTTCAACTTAGCCCCCAACCGGGCATCGAACTTGGTAAAGCTAACTAACCAGCTCTCAACGCCTTGCTGGGTGGTCAAAAGCTTCAAAACCTTGCCAATCAATAGCTGGCTGGTAGCTTCAAAACTTTGGCTAGCAGTCGGCCGTGACTCATCGCGCTTCGGGGATGGTCTAAAGCCAACCCAGCTGTCGGTCATGCGTTGGGACTTTCAGTGGCCTGGAAGGTGTATCCAGAAACTGCGAAGAGCATCGCAAGGGCCGAGTGAGATAAGAACAATGTAGGTCCAACAACGCTGAACCAATCTCCGCCAAGAAGTGGGTTCAGCCAGATCAATGACACTGGTAAAAACAAGAACGCAACGTAAGCCCTGGCTTGAATACCCATCACCATTGCCCAAACACTGGCGCCGATTGCAAGAAACGACATGTACATCGGATAGCCATCGGTCACAGCAACGAAAGTTTCAAAGCCCAGCAAAAAAGCAACCACGAGTGCGATCACGTTCGGGCGTGGTTTGGCAGGTCTTTGACCAAGCAAGGACCACTTCAGCTTTGCTTCCATACTCAAACTTTAGCCGAGCTAACCATCTGGCTGGCTAAAGATTTAGCGAAGAGGTTCAGCTAAGCGGTGATAAGCGCTTGAAAATGCCAACTCCTTGCGGAATGAGCGCAAGTTAGTGTCCTGATCAATTTGAACTAGCTCAGTTTTTGCAATTCGAGCGAAGTCCTCGAGAGTCTCGTTGGAAACAGAGTTAGTAAGAACTGTGTGGTGGCTTCCGCCAGCTAGCATCCAAGCTTCAGCAGACTCGGCCAAAGAAGGCTTTGGTTCCCAAACCGCTCTCGCAACTGGAAGCTTCGGAAGATCTTCGGTTGGCTCAACGATTTCAATTTCGTTTGAAATGATGCGGAAGCGATCTCCCATATCAACCAGGCAAACAACCCGGCCGGACGCTGGCGTTGCAGTAAAGACCATGCGAACTGGATCTTCCTTGCCACCGATTCCAAGTGGGTGAACTTCGATCTTTGGTTTTGACTTGGTGATGGTTGGACAAACTTCAAGCATGTGAGCTCCAAGCACCTTTGGGGTGCCAGGGCCGAAGTGGTAGGTGTAGTCCTCCATAAAGGAAGTTCCGCCTCCGGCTTTGGTCATTGACTTCATGATTGCCAAAAGTGCCGAGGTTTTCCAATCACCCTCGCCACCAAAACCGTAGCCATCAGCCATCAGGCGCTGAATGGCAAGACCTGGTAGCTGACGCAAATCTCCAAGATCTTCAAAGTTGCTAGTTAGCGCATCAAAGTTTCCGTTTTCCAATATCTTTCGAAGTGCAAGTTCAATCTTTGCTCCATAGACCAAAGACTCATGGCGAGCGCCGCCGGCTTTCAACTCGCCAGATACTTCGTAGAGCTCTTCGTACTTCTTTGTTAGCGCTTCTGCGTCTTTATCAGAAACTTTCGCCACTTCATCAACCAGGGTGTTGACACCGAACTGCTCAATTGACATTCCGAACTGCATCTGGGCTGAAACTTTGTCGCCGTCGGTGACAGATACGTATCTCAT
>WLFS01000004.1 GCA_009703635.1 Actinomycetota bacterium | reverse complement strand
TTTTTCATCGCGAGATTGTCTCGATTGCCCAAGTCAAGACATACCTGGCTAGTGCTGGAGTCTTGGTTAGGGCATTGGTATGAAGATCGCGGATTTGAAGTTTGACAGTGCCGGATTGATTCCGGCGGTCGTACAGAGCGTTTCAGATAACAAAGTACTGATGGTGGCCTACATGTCAATCGAGAGCCTCGAGCTTTCTCTAGCTTTAGGGCAGACACATTTCTTCTCCCGTTCTCGAGGACAGTTGTGGCACAAGGGGGCAACGTCAGGAAACACGCAAAACATAGTTTCTATACTCTCGGACTGCGACGGCGATTCGCTTCTCGTCCTTGTTGAAGAGGATGGTGCCGCTTGTCACACGGGTGAGCGCAGTTGTTTTGACAATTACGAACCACTGGAGCAAAAGTGATCTCGAAGAGTGAGTTTTTAGAGCTTGCCAAGTCCTATCAGATAATCCCGCTTGTGGACTCGGTGTTTTCTGGCACAGAAACACCATTAACAATCTTTGAAAAGCTGGCATCTTCGAAGCCCGGCAGTTTCTTGTTGGAATCTGCCGAAGCAGGAGTTTGGTCAAGGTATAGCTTCATCGGAGTAGAAAACTATGGATTCCTGGTTTCTTCAGATAGCGCAGTGAAATGGAAAGCCCTTGAAGGCAACTCGCCTGTGCCTTTCGATGGGAAAAGCCTCGACGGCTTGTCGGAGCTTGAAGCATTGGAGCTTATGCAAGACAGCTGGAAGGCGGCTACTGTTGCCGGACTTCCACCGCTAGTTTCTGGTTTAGTCGGATTTTTAGGTTGGGACACAGTCCATCAGATTGAGCGACTTGGGTCTCGTAAATCCAAGGAGCTTAAAGTCCCTGATATGGCTATGGCCGTCATCAGAGACTTGGTTGTTGTTGATCACCAGGAATCTACTCTCAAGCTGGTTTCAAACGTCTACTTGGGGCACGGTCGAAATCCAGAGTCCGAATATGAGCTCGCCATCGAACGAATCAGGGAAATGAAGAACCAGTTGTTGAAACCAACTGTGCCATTCATCGCAGATGTGAACCTACAGTTTGAACCCGATTTTTCTCGCCGGACAAGTGATCTTGAGTTCTTCGAACTTGTAAACAAGGCTAAACAGCATGTAATTGCTGGGGATGTTTTCCAAGTTGTGATCTCCCAGCGCTTTGATACCAAGGTATCCGCGACACCATTGGATGTGTACCGAATGCTTAAAGCAATCAATCCAAGTCCCTACATGTACCTACTCAATTTCTTTGATGAGGATGGACCTTTTTCCGTGGTTGGTTCGTCACCTGAGGCATTGGTTCGAGTAAAGGCCGGCTCAGCAGTACTGCATCCGATTGCCGGATCAAGGCCCCGTGGGACAGACGTCGAAGCCGACACTGCCCTTGCGGAGGAACTGCTGGGTGACGCGAAGGAGAAAGCCGAACACCTTATGCTTGTTGACCTCGCAAGAAACGATTTACTCAAGGTTTGCGATGCGAGTTCAGTAAATGTCACAGAGTTTATGACTGTTGAGCGCTATAGCCACATCATGCATCTTGTTTCAACAGTGGAAGGCGTTCTTCGTGAAGGGGTGTCTGCCGTTGACGTGGTGCGAGCTACATTCCCCGCCGGAACATTATCTGGAGCCCCAAAGCCACGTGCTTTGGAAATTATCGAACAGCTCGAGCCAACCAATAGAGGATTATTCGGGGGAGTAGTTGGTTACTTTGATTTCGCGGGAAATGCCGATCTTGCAATTGCTATTAGAACCGCCGTTTTTCGAAATGGGGTTGCTCACGTCCAAGCAGGCGCTGGAATTGTTTTGGACAGTGTTCCCGATCTTGAGAATCAAGAAACCCTAAACAAGGCCTCCGCGCCGTTGAGGGCAATTCAAGCGGCCAACATCATGAAGAAGCATCAGTTATGAATTCGAAGCGTGTCACAATCGCATGGCTTGCAAGCATTCTGTTGTTAGTTGTTTTTGCTGGCCTCAGTTGGCTTGATCTTGAACTTACTCCAGAGGCGGGTGCGCAGAAATTCGAGATCTCTGGATACCAAGTGTTTCCAATAATCTCGGCACTGTTGCTACTCCAGGGAGCTGCATTACTATCTTCTGTCTTGACACCGGTAGCTGTGGGCAGGGCAATTGCGGGATTGATGGTACCGATTATGCTCGCGCACGGATTCTACGTTGTAGTGGGGTTGCAGTCGAATCTGCAGAATGCAGTTGCGGTGCAAATCATTGAAATCACAGGCGTTGCCGGAATTGCAAGCCAGGCTGAGTTCGTCGAATTTGCTGGGGATACTTATCTATGGGTTGGTTACCTACTTTCGGTAGCCGTGAACCTGGCCGTTTTGCTAACAAAGGCTCTTTCAAGAGCTCAGTTGTCTAGAACAAGACCAAACAGGCAAGAAATTATCGATGAGTTAGATCTGTGGGAGACACAGAAGTAGCAACAGATTTGGTAAAGTACTAGGCAAGAGGAGATTTTATGTCTGAGAACCACATTGAGCCAGGCCACGGGGACTCCGTAGCAGCATGGACCACAGTGATCATCATCATTGCGGCTTTTGCATTTGGCACTCTATTTTTCTGGTTGAACATCCCCGCATTGGTTTGGGGCTCAGCAGCCCTTGCAGTTGCAGGGGTGGGAACAGGCATCTTCCTCAAGAAAGCTGGCTACGGGGTCGGCGGATCAAAGTCTAAGCACTAAGTGCTTCAGTCACTTTACGCGGGCGCTATTGCCGATGCTAAGACCCGTCAGGAAGTAGTCTCACTCTCCGAGATTGAACAGTTAGCTTCGAAAGCCAGACCAGCGCTGGATGCAATCGCTCATTTGGGTTCGGGTGAATTTGTTAAGGTCATCGCAGAAATCAAGCGTGCGAGTCCATCCAAGGGACACCTGGCAACTATTTCTGATCCAGGCGCGCTAGCTAAGGTATACGAATCGGCGGGAGCCTCGGCAGTTAGTGTTTTGACTGAACAGCGATCGTTTCTTGGCAGCCTGCAGGATTTTGATGAGGTTCGTGCTGCGGTATCGCTGCCGCTATTGCGTAAGGATTTCATAGCCAACGAGTATCAAGTGTTTGAAGCCCGTGCTCACGGGGCGGACATCGTTCTTCTTATCGCAGCAGGGCTTGATCCTGCCGACCTAATAAGACTCAAGACACTGATTGAATCTCTTGGGATGACCGCGTTTATTGAAACCCACAATCGAGATGAAGTGGAATTCGCCGCATCAATTGGGTCCAAGTTAGTGGGAGTTAATGCTCGAAACCTCACAACGTTCGAGACCGATCGAAACCTTTTTGAACAGCTAGTTGACATTCTGCCTGGAGATTGCATCAAAGTTGCCGAGTCGGCTGTTCGTGGAGTGGCGGATGTCAAGGCATATGCTGCCGCCGGCGCGGACTGTGTTCTTGTTGGAGAAGCGCTGGTCACTGGGGATGCCGAGGATTTGGTCAGGGCTTTTTCTAGAATTGCCAAGGCTTAGACTTTTAGGATGGCGCAGAAACTCTCAGAGCAAGTTGGCCCCTACTTCGGGGACTTCGGTGGCAGATTTGTGCCTGAATCACTCATCGGTGCGCTGGATGAGCTTGACGCAACCTATAAACATGCCAAATCTGACCAGTCGTTTATTGCGGAGCTTACAAACCTACACAAGACCTACACCGGCAGGCCTTCGATAATCACTGAATCTCCGAAGTTCGCGGCTTCCATCGGGGATATCAGAGTATTTCTAAAGCGCGAAGATCTCAATCACACCGGCTCGCACAAGATCAACAACGTCCTTGGACAAGCACTGCTGGCAAAGCGCATGGGTAAAACCAGAATCATTGCTGAAACCGGTGCTGGTCAGCACGGAGTAGCAAGCGCTACTGCTGCTGCATTGCTCGGGTTGGAATGTGTTGTTTACATGGGTGAAGTCGACACCATTCGCCAGGCCTTGAATGTGGCGCGTATGAGATTACTTGGAGCGGAAGTTATTCCAGTGGTCACTGGTTCTAGAACTCTAAAAGATGCCATCAATGAAGCTCTGCGCGACTGGGTTGCAAATGTTGAAAACACTCATTACTTGCTTGGCACCGTTGCCGGCCCACACCCTTTTCCAACTATGGTTAGAGACTTTCACTCGGTGATTGGTATCGAAGCTCGCCAGCAGATGCTCGATCAGTTTGGTTCTTTGCCAGATGTTGTGGCCGCCTGCGTTGGTGGTGGCTCAAATGCAATCGGGATTTTTCATGCTTTCCTTGATGATCAGAACGTAAGGCTTGTTGGAATGGAGGCCGCAGGTGACGGTGTTGAAACACTTCGCCACGCGGCAACGCTCAGTAGGGGTCGTCCTGGAGTCCTACATGGCGCTAAGAGTTATTTACTTCAAGATGAAGATGGTCAAACATTGGAATCACACTCAATTTCTGCAGGGCTCGATTACCCAGGAGTTGGCCCTGAACACTCATGGCTCAAAGACATCGGGAGAGCGGAATACATCCCAATCACCGACACTGAGGCTATGGCAGCGCTGAAGCTACTCAGTCAAACCGAAGGAATAATTCCAGCAATTGAGACTGCCCATGCTTTAGCTGGGGTTGAGAAACTAATGCCTTCGTTAAAGCCTGGTGCAAAGATTTTGATAAACCTAAGCGGTCGTGGCGACAAGGACATGGAAACCGCAGCGAAATACTTCGGTTTGATCTGATGAGTACCACCGAGCAGATTCTTAGAGCAAATCGCCAAAACGGTGGCTCACTGATTGGATATTTTCCATTGGGTTATCCGAGTTTGGAAGAATCAGTCGAAGCCGCAGTTGCTATGTGTGAAGCAGGTTGTGACGTTCTCGAACTTGGCATCCCGTATAGCGACCCTGTAATGGACGGTCTAGTAATCCAGGAGGCCACAGAAACAGCATTGGCCAATGGCTTTAAGCTCAAGGACACCTTTGCGGCTATTAAGGCTGTGACAACGAGAGTGGACACCCCAGTATTGGTGATGACTTACTGGAATCCGGTTATGCAGTATGGGGAAGCGCGATTTGCCAAAGATTTAGCTGATTCTGGAGCAGCGGGAGCTATCACGCCGGATCTGATTCCCGATGAGGCAAGTAGTTGGATCAGTGCAACCGATGCTCATGGATTAGATCGAGTATTTCTTGCCACACCGACTTCTACAGGCAAAAGAACCCAACGAGCGTGTGATAGCTCGAAAGGCTTCGTGTATGCCGTTTCTACCATGGGTATTACTGGAGCAAGAGATGACCTTGATCAGAACGCCAAGAAGGTTGTATCGGAAGTTAGAGCGCAATCTCCTGATTCAATGACAGCTGTGGGTATTGGTGTTTCGACCGCATCTCAGGTGCGAGAAATCAATGGCTACGCCGATGGTGCCATCGTTGGATCAGCTTTCGTGCGCGCTTATCAACAAGGAGGTATCGAAGCACTTCGTGCCAAGGTATCCGAACTAGCAAAAGGAAAAACTAAATGAAGAGATTCATCCTCTTATCGATTCCTTCACCGGACGTTAGCTACATTGAGCTCGGTCCATTTAGGATTCATTTTTATGCGATGTTCATCCTTGCTGGAATCATTCTCGCCTTGATTTTGACCGAGTCAAGGTTGCGTTCAAGGGGTGCGGAGTCTGGAATTGCACTAGACATTTCTCTATGGGCAATTCCGCTTGGAATCCTCGGTGGTCGATTTTTCCATGTTTTGACACACCCAAATGATTACTTCTTTCCTGGCGCCGATTTGCTTGCGGTCTTCAGAATCTGGGAAGGCGGACTTGCTATTTATGGAGCGTTGATTTTTGGGGCCATAGGAGCTGCTATCGGAGCTCGCGCTGCCGGGATCAAGTTCACCTCATACCTGGACGCCGTTGCACCGGGAGTTTTACTTGCTCAAGCAGTTGGACGCTGGGGAAACTATTTCAATAATGAGCTTTTTGGTACCCCTACTGATCTGCCTTGGGGTCTTGAGATTTCCAGTAGCAATCCCGCTTATCCCGCAGGTCTTCCAGAGGGAGTTTTATTCCACCCGACATTTCTCTATGAGTCGATCTGGTCTTTAGCTGGGGTTGCTCTATTGCTAGCGGCCGATCAAAAATTCAATTTGCGTTGGGGAAAGATGATGGGTCTGTACTTGGTGTACTACTCGATCGGAAGAGTCTGGATTGAAGCTATTCGCATTGACCCGAGTGAAATCTTGCTAGGACTGCGAGTAAACATCTGGTCGGCCATCGCTGGCATCACCCTAGGTTTGGCCATAATTATGATCCAAGCCAAACGCCACCCAGGACTTGAAGACACCGTCTATAAGCCAGGCAAAGCGCCATCGCTTCCTACCCCAGTAGTTGAGGATAAGCCAGTTGCTGAGGCGCAAACTGGAGAATCTGATGCTCCAAACGACGAGGGCAATAAGCTAGTATCGGATAAGTAGCCCCACAGGGCCCCCAAATGGCATCACAAGTGCCTTTCTTCCAGTTTTCTAAATAACTGTCGTACGGGCCAGCGTTGTCCCTTCAATATTCTCGATTGGAGTGATGCATGCCTGCCGTTTCCCCGTTTGAACGCTTTGGCACTTTTCCGCGCTCTGGTCTTTACAAGCAAGAATTCGAGAAGGACGCTTGCGGTTTAGCTATGGTTGCCACCCTTAGGGGAACCGCTGGTTATGACATCATCGAAACCGCACTAAATGCACTCCGCAACCTAGAGCACCGCGGAGCTATTGGTTCTGATGCTGGAACTGGTGACGGGGCAGGAATCTTGCTTCAGGTACCTGACGCTTTCTTCAGAGACGAACTAAAACTTCCTCTTCCCGCGCCAGGCGAATTTGGAGTTGGTCTCGTATTCGAATCAACCGATGCAGGCGAGCGAAGTTTAGAGCGAGAGAAGTTCGCCAAAATTGCCTCCCAGGAACAACTAAGTGTTCTGCAGTGGCGAGATGTGCCAACAAACCCAGAAGTTTTGGGCGATCTGGCAAAAGCCGCCATGCCATTTATCAGTCAAGTTTTTGTTGAGAGCACTTCCGGCGCGAGGCAGCTAGATCTAGAACGTGCTCTATTTAGGCTCCGCAAGCGTAGCGAGCGTGAGATCGGGTTGTACCACCCATCACTTTCCGCCAAGACGATCGTCTATAAGGGCATGGTTACTACTTTGCAACTTGAGCCATTCTTCCCAGATCTAAGCAATCGCTCTATGGTTTCAACTCTTGCTCTGGTGCACTCAAGGTTTTCAACCAACACTTTCCCTTCTTGGCCGCTTGCGCACCCCTATCGAATGATCGCCCATAACGGCGAGATTAATACTGTTCGAGGCAATCGAAACTGGATGCGAGCTCGTGAGGCGCAACTTCAGTCAGAACTTCTAGGAGACATCGAATCCCTAAAGCCAATCATCACCCCTGGAGCTAGTGACAGCGCTTCTTTCGATGAGGTAGTTGAGCTGCTATACCTCGCTGGCAGATCATTACCACACGCGATGATGATGATGATTCCAGAGGCCTGGGAAAAGCACACTGCAATTGAACCGGCTCGAAAAAGTTTTTACGAGTATCACTCCATGCTGATGGAAGCCTGGGACGGTCCCGCTGCAGTTATCTTTACCGATGGTTCACTCGTCGGGGCTACTTTAGACCGTAATGGTTTGCGTCCTGGTCGCTACATCATTACCGAGGATGGCTTGGTAGTCCTAGCGTCAGAGATTGGCGTAGCAGACATTGAGCCTTCAAAGATTGTTCGCAAGGGAAGGTTGCAGCCTGGAAAGATGTTCCTTGTCGACACTGCTGCAGGTCGAATCATTGAAGACGATGAAATCAAAGCGGAAATTTCTGCACAAGAACCTTGGGAAACCTGGCTAAGTGAGAATCGAATCAATCTAAGAGATCTGCCAGATCGTGAGCACATTGCACATACGACCTCTTCGGTAAACAGGCGTCAGCGTACTTTCGGCTACACCGAAGAAGAACTAAAGATTCTGCTTCGCCCAATGGCGCTGGCTGGAGCCGAGCCACTTGGGGCGATGGGTTCAGATACTCCAATTGCAGCTATCAGCGATAGACCGAGATTGCTGTTTGATTATTTCGTCCAACAGTTCGCGCAGGTCACTAATCCGCCATTAGATGCAATCCGCGAGGAAGTAGTGACTTCCTTGAGCACGGGAATTGGTCCTGAGCGAAATCTACTCGCGATTGGGCCTACACATGCTCGTCAAGTAATACTAGATTTCCCAGCATTGAGTAATGACGAACTTGCCAAAATCAAGCACATTGATGAAATCCCGGGCAGCGGAGAAGCGTTCGTTGTTCAAGGTCTTTATAGAGTCGCCGATGGAGCGGAAGCTCTCGAAGAGCGACTAGCGAAGATTTGTGAAGAAGTAGATACAGCCATCAACGAAGGCATTACTTACTTGATCTTGTCGGATCGAAATTCAAACAGGGATTTAGCCCCGATTCCTTCGCTGTTGCTGACCTCTTCGGTTCATCACCATTTGATCCGAACTGGTCGCCGCACCATGGTTGGGCTTGTTGTTGAAGCTGGTGATGTGCGCGAGGTTCATCACGTTGCCGCACTGGTTGGTTATGGAGCAGCAGCAGTGAATCCATATCTAGCTCTGGAAACCGTTGAACTTATGGTCAAGGATGGGACTTTGGAAGGCATTAGCTTCGAGCAAGCCGCCAGCAATCTCATAAAGTCACTTGGCAAGGGCGTTTTGAAGATCATGTCGAAAATGGGAATCTCCACGGTTTCTTCTTACAGTGGAGCTCAGTGTTTTGAAGCTATCGGTTTGAACCCCGAAGTAATTGACAAGTACTTCACTGGCACGATTTCTCAACTTGGTGGTATCGGTATAGAGGTGCTGCATCAAGAAATTGCTTCCAGACACTCGAGCGCTTACCCGGTCGAGCGAGCAGTGAATATTCATCGAAACCTTGAAGTTGGAGGGGAGTACCAGTGGCGTCGTGAGGGTCCACCGCACCTTTTCAATCCAGAAACCGTATTCAAGTTGCAGCATTCAACTCGCTCAAAGCGCTACGACATTTTCAAGCAGTACACCAAATCAGTAGATGATCAGGCCGAGCGCCTTATGACACTTCGTGGCCTGTTTGAGTTCAAAACTGGCGTCAGACCAGCTGTGCCTATCGAGGAAGTTGAACCGGTAAGCGAGATCGTCAAACGGTTCTCTACTGGAGCCATGAGTTACGGTTCAATTTCTCAAGAAGCTCACGAGACCCTAGCTATAGCGATGAATCGTTTAGGAGCTAAATCAAATACCGGAGAAGGTGGAGAGGATTTAGAGAGACTTCTTGATCCAGAACGCCGAAGTGCCATTAAACAGGTTGCCTCTGGGCGCTTTGGTGTGACGAGCATGTATCTTTCGAATGCCGACGACATTCAGATAAAGATGGCACAGGGAGCAAAGCCTGGTGAAGGTGGCCAGCTCGCAGCCAACAAGATCTACCCGTGGATTGCTAAGACTCGGCATTCCACTCCTGGTGTTGGACTAATTTCACCGCCGCCTCATCACGATATCTATTCAATTGAGGATCTAAAGCAATTGATTTTCGATCTTAAGCGGGCTAACTCTTCCGCTCGTGTTCACGTAAAACTGGTAAGCCAGGTGGGAATCGGCACGGTTGCTGCAGGTGTAGCCAAGGCTAAAGCTGATGTGATCTTAGTTTCAGGTCACGATGGGGGAACTGGAGCTTCTCCACTGAACTCTCTAAAGCACGCCGGCACCCCTTGGGAGCTCGGCCTTGCAGAAACGCAGCAAACACTGATGCTTAACGGTTTGCGTGATCGCGTATCCGTGCAGGTTGATGGTCAGATGAAAACGGGCAAGGACGTTATTGTTGCTGCTCTACTTGGTGCCGAAGAGTTTGGTTTCGCCACTGCGCCTCTGGTTGTATCGGGTTGTATCTTGATGAGGGTTTGCCACCTTGACACTTGCCCGGTTGGCGTTGCAACACAAAATCCTTTGCTTAGGGAGAGATTCTCCGGCAAGCCGGAGTTTGTAGTCAACTTCTTTGAGTTCCTAGCTGAAGAGGTCAGAGAGATTCTGGCCAGCCTTGGATTCCGTTCTCTCGACGAGGCAATTGGTCAAACAGATCTTCTTGATGTCAACCGTGCGGTATCTCATTGGAAGGCTGATGGTCTAGACCTAACACCGATTCTGCAGGGTTCAGGATTGGGAGTGAACGCCCCTAAGCGCCGCTTCACCTCTCAGAATCATGAACTTGAGAAGCACTTTGACCACAAATTGATCTCAGTGTCTGAAAAAGCTCTTGAAGATGCACAGCCAGTACAAATCGAGCTACCTATTCGAAACACTGAACAGGCTGTTGGGACCATGCTTGGACATGAGATTACCAAGCGATTTGGCGCAGAAGGTCTCGCGGATTCGACCATTGAAGTCACACTTACTGGATCCGCTGGACAATCCTTTGGCGCATTTGTGCCTAGGGGTTTGAAGTTGATTCTGGTCGGTGACTCAAACGATTACGTTGGCAAGGGCCTTAGTGGCGGAACGATCGTCGTTAGACCTGATGAAACCTCCGGCTTCACAGCCGAAGAAAACATCATCGCCGGCAACGTCATTGGCTACGGAGCTACCAGCGGAAGTATGTACTTGTCAGGAATAGTAGGGGAGCGATTCCTAGTTCGAAATTCCGGTGCTACGGCTGTAGTTGAGGGAGTTGGAGATCACGCGCTCGAATACATGACTGGTGGGCGAGCAGTAATTCTTGGACGTACTGGTAGAAACCTTGGTGCCGGGATGAGTGGTGGCTATGCCTTTGTCTACAAACTCCGCACGGAACTTGTGAACCCAGAAGCTTTGAAAGCAGATGACTTACGGGTGCTACCGCTGGACGATGCCCTTGCTAAAGAGCTAAAGCAGTTGATAACTACGCATGAGCTCGAAACGAGATCCTTGCTCGCGAAGCGATTACTTGAGAACTTTGAAGACGAAAAGCAAAATTTCGCGGTTGTGATGCCAACTGATTTTGCAAGTGTTAGTCAAATTCGCTCGTCTGCAGCTGGCAAGGGACTTGACCCTGACGGTGACGTAGTTTGGAAGCAGATACTGGAGGCCACAAGTGGCTGACCCAAGAGGATTTCTAAAGACAACTGAACGCAAGACTGCTGAGCGCAGACCAGTTCCAGTTCGAATCATGGACTGGAAGGAAGTTTACGAGCGCAGAAACTCTGAAGTAGTCCAAAACCAGGCTGGAAGATGCATGGACTGTGGAGTTCCGTTTTGTCACCACGGTTGCCCACTTGGAAACCTGATTCCAGAGTGGAACGATGCGGTTTGGCGCAAGGACGGCAAGAACGCGATTGAGCGCCTCCACGCAACCAACAATTTTCCAGAATTCACCGGAAGACTATGTCCGGCGCCTTGTGAATCAAGCTGTGTGCTGGCAATCAACCAACCAGCGGTCACAATCAAAGAAATAGAAGTATCAATTATCGATGACGCCTTTGATAACGGCTGGGTTCAAGTTCACACACCTGAACGTTTAACTGGAAAAACTGTCGCCGTGGTTGGCTCAGGGCCAGCAGGGCTAGCAGCAGCTCAGCAACTTGCCCGAGCAGGTCATACCGTTGCCGTTTTCGAGAAAGACGACCGGGTCGGTGGCTTGCTCCGCTATGGAATCCCTGACTTCAAGATGGAAAAACAGCACATCGACCGACGCATTGCTCAGCTTGAAGCAGAGGGTGTGCGTTTTCGCGTGGGGGTTGAAATCGGAAAAGACATCTCCTGGGTGGATGTTCGTCGAAGATATGACGCGGTACTAATCGCAACTGGTGCATCATTGCCTCGAGATCTTCAAGTTCCAGGACGAGATCTAGAGGGTATTCACTTCGCAATGGAGTACTTGACTCAAGCAAATCGCGCTGTGGCTGGCCTAACCGTGGTAGATCAAGTTAGCGCCGAAGGCAAACGTGTCGTGATTCTTGGCGGTGGTGACACTGGAGCCGACTGTTTAGGAACTGCAACCAGGCAGGGTGCAATTAGCGTCACTACGTTAGCAATCGGCCAGAGACCTCCAGAGAGTAGGTCAGATTCTCAACCTTGGCCAACTTTTCCTAATCTGTATGAAATCAGTAGCGCTCATGAGGAATTTGGAGAGCGGAAGTATCTTTCTTCAACAGTTGAATTCATCGGCAAAGAAGGAAAAGTTTCTGGAATTAGAATCGCTGACACATCTTTTGTTGAAGGCAAGCGAGTACCTACCCCTGGAACTGAGCGAGTGATTGAAGCAGATTTGGTGCTGTTAGCTCTTGGTTTTAGCGGTCCTGAAGTAGAACCAGCTGTCTCAGAGATTGAAATTGCTTTAGATTCCCATAGCAATTTTGCAAGAATGGACAACTTTGGAACAGAGCTTGAGGGGGTTTTTGTTGCTGGGGACGCCGGTCGCGGACAATCCCTTATCGTCTGGGCCATTGCTGAAGGTCGCGCTGCTGCCGCTAGCATTGATATGTTCCTTGAAGGAGCCACTGAATTGCCTTCACCGGTGAAGGCCTCTGACCAGCCGATATCGGTTTACAGCTAACAAGAAGAATCAATTAGAGAATATAGGACAAATGAGACGCGCAAAGATTGTTGCAACGCTAGGCCCAGCAAGTTCGAGTTACGACCAGATCAAAGCGATTATCGATGCCGGCGTAGACGTAGCAAGAATGAACCTCAGCCACGGCAGCCACGATGTTCATGAAGGAATCTACAAGAACGTGCGCAAGGCAGCTTTGGATTCGGGAAAGTCAATCGGTATCTTTGTAGATCTCCAGGGCCCAAAGATCCGTCTAGCAAAGTTCAAAGACGGACCTGTTCACCTAGCAAAAGGCGCTACTTTCAAGATCACGATTGACGATGTCGAAGGCGACGTCAACATTTGTGGAACAACCTTCAAGGGTTTGCCTGAAGATGTGAAGGTTGGCGATTTCCTACTGATTGACGATGGGAAAGTACGCCTGCGCGCTACCGAAGTTTCCAAAACCACAGTGACCACAGAGGTTGAAATTGCTGGAGATGTTTCAAACAACAAGGGAATCAACTTGCCCGGTGTAGCTGTGAATGTTCCTGCCTTATCGGAGAAGGATGAAGAAGATCTTCGCTGGGCGCTCAAAGTTGGTGTTGATATGATTGCTCTTTCATTCGTTAGGAATGCCTCTGACATTGTTCGCGTTCACGAGATTATGACGGAAGAGGGTCGAATCCTCCCGGTGATTGCCAAGATCGAGAAACCGCAGGCAGTAGAGAACCTAGAAGAAATCATCGACGCCTTTGATGGCATCATGGTGGCCCGTGGTGACCTTGGGGTAGAGCTGCCTCTTGAGCAGGTCCCATTGGTTCAGAAAAGAGCGGTTGAGCTTGCTCGGCGCTGGGCTAAGCCAGTAATTGTTGCGACCCAGATGCTTGATTCAATGATTCACGCCAGTATCCCAACCCGTGCCGAAACAAGCGATGTGGCGAACGCAGTTCTTGACGGAGCTGACGCTCTAATGCTTTCTGGTGAAACTAGCGTGGGGGAGTTCCCAGTTGAGACAGTTGCAACCATGGCAAAGATTATTCAGTCGACTGAGGAAAATGGGCTTGATCGAATACCTGATTTAGGTACTAAGCCACATACTCATGCTGGTGCTGTTTCTCTCGCCGCCATGGAGATCGCAGAGCTTCTTGGGTCTAAGTATGTTTGCGTGTTCACTGAAAGTGGCGATTCGCTAAAGAGAATCTCCAGACTGCGATCGCCAGTTCCTGTTCTGACGTTCACGCCTAATGCAGAGATTGCGAACCGATTATCACTGGTTTGGGGATCTCATGTATATCTGGTGCCTAAGGTGAATCACACTGATGACATGTTTGATCAGGTCGACACTACGGTTCTGGCAGAGGGGCTTTGCAAGACTGGTGATGAGGTAGTAGTAGTCGCAGGTACTCCACCGGGGGTCTCAGGCTCCACCAACACTCTTCGAGTGCACAAGGTTGGCTCAGGCGCTACAAACTGATGATTTCGTGGTGCCGAAAGTGGGATTTGAACCCACACGTCCTTTCGAACAAAGCATTTTGAGTGCTCCGCGTCTGCCATTCCGCCATTCCGGCCGGTGCCACGCCTTGAAGTCTAATGGATTTGCTTCAACCACATTCCTTGCAAGTGGCATATAGTTATCGACATGACAGAGCAAACTACCCAAAGGCGCGTGGTCGTTGCTGAAGACGAGTCCCTTATTCGAATGGACATCGTAGAGACTCTCAGGGACAAGGGCTTTGATGTTGTTGGAGAAGCCGGTGATGGCAACAAAGCTGTCGAACTAGCTTTTGCTCTAAAACCAGACCTAATGGTGATGGACATAAAGATGCCGGATCTTGACGGGCTTTCAGCAGCAGAAAAGATTGCAGAACTCAAGATTCCAGTTGTCCTTCTGACCGCATTTAGTCAGCAGGAGCTTGTCACTCGGGCCGCCGAAGTTGGAGCAATGGCCTTTCTGGTGAAGCCGTTTTCACCCCAGGATTTGCTACCGGCGATTGAAATAGCTTTATCGAGGCACGCACAATTGATTGCCCTTGAAACAGAAATTCAAGATCTAGGGGAGCGTCTTGAGACTAGGAAACTAGTGGAACGAGCAAAAGCAGTTCTCAGTGAAAAGATGAAGCTCACTGAACCTGAGGCTTTCCGTTGGATTCAGAAGGCCTCAATGGACAGAAGGCT
>WLFS01000039.1 GCA_009703635.1 Actinomycetota bacterium | reverse complement strand
GAATTAGCAAAATCTGCTGTTCTTGGTTCTACCTGCCGGGTCGCTGCCAGTATCGGCCCCTACGGAGCCATTCTGCACGACGGCTCTGAGTTTCGAGGTGATTACAAAGTCTCACAAGCTCAACTTGAGGATTTTCACTTCGAACGACTCGAGGTGATTTTGGCTTTCAAGCCTGACATGCTGGCTGTTGAAACAATCCCAAATGTTATTGAAACCAAGGCTCTCGCAAACGTTCTAAAAAACGTAGCCCTTCCAGCCTGGTTTTCTTTCACGGCTGCTTCTGGTTCGAAAATGTGGTCTGGAGAGCACATCGAAGATGCCGCTACTGAAATTGCCGGACTGGCAAATCTAGTTGCAGCTGGAGTCAACTGCCTAAAGCCGATTCATGTCGCAGAACTTACCAGAAAGATAAATGCGATCACTGGGTTGCCTGCGATTGCTTATCCAAATGACGGAGGGAAATGGGATCCCGGAACAAACACTTGGTATGGGCAAGACAGCAAATCTCTGGTCGATTGGATTCCTGAGTGGAGAGATACAGCCATCGAATGGGTCGGTGGTTGTTGCGGGATAAACGCAAACGAGATTGCAAGGGTAAAACTAGCGCTAGGCAAATCGTTCGACAGATAGAGTGCGATTTATACCTTGTGGGTCCAAACCCACAACTACGAATAGGCTTGTAGCTCAAGCCTAAGGAATGTGAATTGGAAACTCCTGCGCCTCAAACACCTGACTCGATGGTGGGTTGGAAGAAAAACGTAACTGTTTTTCTGGTTGGTCAGACGGTCACCACTTTTGGATCGATGTTGGTTCAGTACGCGATTTTATGGCACCTAACTTTGACCACTAAGTCTGGAACAATTCTTGCCCTGGCTGCAGTATTCGGTTTTCTTCCCCAGGCCATAGTTTCGATCTTTGCAGGAGTTTGGGCCGATCGAGTAAACCGCAAGATTATGATTATCATTTCCGATTCGGTTATTACTCTTGCAACGCTAACTCTGGCGCTTTTCATGTTCTCTGGTATTCATGATCTCTGGTTGATCTTCCTGGTCATGGCCGTTAGATCTGCTGGAACCGGAGTTCAAATGCCGGCAATTTCTGCCCTCGTTCCGCAGATTGTTCCCAAAGACAAACTCTTGAGAATCAATGGCATAAATAGCAGCTTGAACTCTTCACTTACAATCTTGGGTCCGATTGCAGCAGCCGGGCTCTATGCGAGCTTTTCACTCGAGGCAATTTTGATTGTTGATGTCATCACCGCAGTTATCGGAATCTTTCTGCTATTCACGGTTTCGGTTCCAACTCTTGTTCGGGCAGCAAAAACAGACAAGCCTTCGTACTTCACAGACTTGAAAGAGGGAATCAACTACGTCTTTACCCACGAACTTGTTCGTTGGGTGATCGCGGTCTTTGGAATTGTGTTCCTTCTAATCGTGGCCCCGTCAAACCTTTCACCGCTAATGATTGTTAGAAACTTTGGCTCTGAAGTTTGGATGCTTACAGTTCTCGAATTGGCCTTTGGAGTCGGTGCACTTCTTGGTGGTGCATTGATGGCAATTTTTGCCTCCAAGATCAACCGTCTTTGGACTATCATCACCACCTCAGTTGTGTTTGGATTTCTAGCCATTGGACTTGGATTCACTACAAACCTCGTGATTTTCTACATCCTGTTTTTTATCGTCGGTCTGATAGTTCCTGCATTCTCAACCTCGGCGTTTACATTGCTGCAAGAAACTGTGGAGCCAGAACGCCAGGGACGAGTTTTCGGTTTCGTTGGAATTGTTATGGCCGTAGCGATGCCAATTGGAATGTCAGTACTTGGTCCATTAGCCGACCTTGTTTCGGTTGAGATCTTGCTTATTGTCACCGGAGCGGCAACCGTTGTGATCGCCATTGTGGCTGTTTTGTTGCCAGCTGGAAAACGAGCCATGGCTGCAGCGCATGCCTCTACCGGGCCAGATTCCCAACAGAGCTAACCGCTACAGCTACTAGAAAACCCAGACTCGAATATCTGGGTTTTTCTGTTGCCCGAGTGGGACAATGAACTAAACCCCAATAAATAAAGGATTCACCTTGAACGTAATTACCTCATTCATCACTGGCCGCAAAACATCTTGGGTCACACTTCTTATCGGACTGATCTTTGCTGGATTGGCGTTTGGTCCGCTGGCCGCTGGTGAATCAGACACCGCTCCAACAGATGGTCTGCCAGAAAATAACGAGACGGTGCTTGTGAACAAGGCGCTGGAAGAACTTCCTGGAACTGATGGCACTGTTGCCGTTGTTGTTTACTCAGCCGATGCCGAGTTGACCGAGGATCAGAAGCTTTGGATCACTGGAACTTTTGATCCAATGACCCAAGGTTTTGTTGATGGTGCAGGGGATAAGTTTCTTGACTTTACTTCCGGTGAGCTAAATGGCGAGGCATTTGTTCCGCCAGCACAAGTTTCTGATGACGGCAAGGTTGCCGTCATCACCGTTCCTCTTGAGGAAATCGAAGAAACCGCAGAGCGCGCGGAGCGCATGGCGGAGATGCGTGAGATTGCAAAAGTTGGCATGCCTTCCGGGCTAGATGTTTACATCACCGGACCAGAAGGTTTCCAGGTTGACATTGCTGGGGTATTCGCGGGAGCAAACTTTACGTTGCTGCTATCAACAGTTGTGATAGTTGCCCTATTGCTTCTTGTCACCTACCGCTCACCGGTACTGTGGCTAATTCCACTTATCGTGATTGGTGTTGCCGATGGAATGGCAGCACAGATGGCTCCGCAGCTAGCAACCATTTTCTTAGGTTCGCCAGCTGACGGATCTGTGACAGGAATTCTTTCGGTTCTAGTCTTTGGTGCTGGAACCAACTACGCGCTTTTGCTAATTGCCCGCTATCGCGAAGAATTGCTACTGGCTGAAGATCGTCACCAAGCCATGAGCAAAGCTCTTCGTGGTGTAGCACCAGCGGTGCTGGCATCCGGCGGAACAGTTGTTCTTGCCCTGTTGACACTTTTGTTTGCGCAGCTTGGCGGAAACAGAACCCTTGGGCTTGTAGTTGCCGGTGGAATCGTGATGGCTATGTTTTCCGCCCTAGTTGTTTTGCCTGCAGCCCTAGTGGTATTTGGCCGAGGCTTGTTCTGGCCGTTTGTTCCAAAGTTTGGTGGAGTAAACAAGTCCGAGAAGGGTCTGTGGGCCAAGCTTGGTCGCGGCGTTAGCAAGCGACCTGTAATTGTTTCAATTGCAGGATTTATCATCCTTGCGATTCTTAGCTTTGGTGCAACCGGAGTAAAGGTTGGACTTTCTTCAACCGAACAGTTCCGAGTAGCTCCTGAGGCCGCACTGGGCCAGGACGTTTTGGCCGAGGCCTTCCCTGCCGGTTCAACTTCTCCTGCAGTTGTGATTGTAAACAACGGCTACGAAGATGAAGTTGCCTCGGCAGCTAAGTCGGTATCTGGCGTTGCCGAAGTAATCATTGGAGATTCGAACTCTGAAATCACAAAGATTGATGTTGTTCTAGATGCCGAATCCCAGTCTGAAGCCGCCTACGAAATCATTCGTGATCTCCGTGCCGAACTTGGAGCCGTCGAAGGAGCAGGAGCTCTGGTTGGAGGACTGGACGCACAGCGGCTAGATGTCAAAGACACTTACGCATCAGACCAGCTAACGGTAATCCCGCTGATTTTGATTCTGGTGTTCTTAGTTCTAGTTCTACTACTTCGCTCACTGGTAGCGCCAATTCTGCTATTGCTCACTGTGGTCTCATCGTTCTTCTCCGCAATAGGTGCAGCCTGGTTGCTGTTTGTGAACGTGTTTGGATTACCGGCACTAGATCTATCGGTATTTCTGCTTAGCTTCCTATTCTTAGTTGCCCTCGGTGTTGATTACAACATCTTCCTCGTCACCCGTGCCAAAGAAGAATCCGAAAAGCTTGGGCTCAAAGAAGGAATGATCAAAGCTCTTGCTTCAACAGGAGGTGTGATCACAAGTGCAGGTATCTTGCTAGCTGCAGTATTCGCAGTTCTTGGAGTGCTACCGCTGATTGCGCTTTACCAGATTGGAATCATCGTAGGTATCGGTGTATTGCTAGATACCTTGCTAGTTAGAACTGTGATCGTTCCAGCCCTTGCATTCATCACCGGAAAATACTTCTGGTGGCCAAATCACAAAAAAGCTAAGGCCTAGAGCTTCAACCAAACTGTTTGGTCGTGCTCAAGCACGCCTTCAATAGTTAGATCATGTTGGGTCGTGACAAGCAGCTGACCGGCAGGAACATTCACTGAATCTGGACCAAAGTTTGACAGCACCAACACATCGTTGTTGATGTAGGCAAGCGTTGAATCGGATGAGTGCTCTGGGGCAAATCTGAATTCACCTGAACCAAGTGAGTGTTCCTTGCGAAGCTTGATCAAGCGCTTGTAAAGCTCAAGTGTCGAACCGGCAACGCCTTCTTGGAGATCTCTGGCATATCTTGCGTAGCTATCTGGCTGTGGCAACCAAGATTTACCCGTTGAGCTAAATCCGCGGGATGCGCCACCATTTGCTTCCCAAGGTAGCGGTACTCGACAACCGTCGCGTCCGACTCTTTGGCCTTTGGTTCTAAACCAGGTCGGGTCTTCGCGATACTTGCCATCAAGAGTGGTGTGCTCTGGAAGACCAAGCTCTTCACCTTGGAAAAGATAGGAACTGCCGGGTAGCCCCAGCATGAATGCAGTTGCTGCGCGACCTTTTCTAAGACCAACTGCTTCATCAGGCTGTTCGCTGTTCGGTCCGATTCCATCGCCCTGTGGGGGGACACCAGGAAGACCGTAGCGAGAGACGTGACGAATCACATCGTGATTTGAAAGTACCCAAGTCGAAGGAGCTCCGACCTTGCCAAATTCAGTTAGGGAATCGGTAATGACTTTCATAAGCCCTGCTTTGTTCCAGCCGGTTTCCAAATAGCCAAAGTTGAAAGTCTGGTGGTACTCATCTGGCCTTACCCATTTAGCCATGCGTGAAAGCGGTAAAACCCATGCTTCAGCACACATCACCCGATCGTCATACTCGTCAACAATCTTTCTCCAGCTGCGAATGATCTCGTGAATGCCTTCTTGGCCCCAGAACGGGTGCTCAGTTTCCTCGTCATCAACTGTTTGGGATACCGGAGTCTGGATATCCGGCAAACCCTTTGCTTTGACCATGCCGTGGGCTACGTCAATTCGGAAACCAGCAACACCTTTATCGAGCCAGAACCTTAGAACATCTTCAAACAGAGCGTGAACTTTGGGGTTCTCCCAGTTGAAGTCGGGCTGGGAAGAATCGAAGATGTGTAGGTACCACTGGCCAGGCGAGCCATCGGAATTAGTGGTTCTGGTCCAAGCGTTTCCGCCAAACACCGACTCCCAGTTGTTTGGTGGTAGCTCGCCGTTAGCTCCATTGCCATCTCTAAAGATGTACATCTCGCGTTCTTTCGAGCCCGGGGCAGCACTCAGAGCTGCCTTAAAGAGCTCATGCTCTTCAGAGGAATGATTAGGAACTAGGTCAACAATAATTTTTAGGTCAAGGCTCTTCGCCTTAGCTAACAGATCAT